>NZ_JBFBBE010000014.1:0-18750 GCF_040682555.1 Streptomyces sp. NPDC051172 | reverse complement strand
CTATGCTGTTCCTCACCACGCAAACTACGCCGTACACCATGCTGGGGCTGCCTGTTACCGTGGATTGAGCAGCGGGGGGAGGGTCCCGCCCTACCGCGGGCCGGCACCGTCCCCGGCAAACCTCCACCAAGTGACGACTCCTGACCAAGGACGGCCATCGTGGACATCTCCAGACGACAGCTCGGCCGACTCGCCGCGGTCGGCGCCGGGTCCCTCCTGCTGCCGGGCCTGCTGCCCCTCAGCACGGCGGCAGCCACACCTTTCGCCGGTACGTGGGGCGACCAGGGCGACGGCACCTACGCCAACCCCGTCCTCCCGGGCGACTTCAGCGACTGGGACTGCATCCGGGTCGGCGCCGACTACTACGGCATCACCAGCACATTCGGGTACTCGCCCGGCGTGGCCGTCCTGCACTCGAAGGACCTGGTCAACTGGCGGACACTGGGCGGCGCGGTCGACGACGTCACCCAGATCGGACCGGAGCTGAACTGGGACCGGATGAACCGCTACGGCCGTGGCGTGTGGGCCGGGGCCATCCGCTTCCACGCGGGGCGGTACTGGGTGTACTTCAACAGCCCCGACGAAGGTTTCTTCATGACGTCGGCCCCCTCGCCGGCCGGACCCTGGGATCCGCTGACGGCGGTGTGGCGGACCTCCGGCTGGGACGACCCGTGCCCGTTCTGGGACGACGACGGCCAGGGCTACCTGGTCACCACGCACTACGCGGACGGCTACAAGATAAACCTGTTCAAGCTGTCCGCGGACGGCAAGTCGCTGGTCGGCTCGCCCACGGTCATCCACCAGTCGCCGGGCAGCGAGGCCAACAAGCTGTACAAGATCAACGGCCTCTACTACCACCTGTACAGCGAGGTGAAGTCCGAGGGCCGAGTGCTGATGATGAACCGCGGCTCCAGCCTCTACGGCCCCTACGAGACCCGGCAACTGGAGCACGTCAACGCCTCGGTGGACCGCGAGCCGAACCAGGGCGGGCTGGTGCAGGCGCCGGACGGCACCTGGTACTTCGTGACCCACCACGGCCACGGCGACTGGGAGGGAAGACCGCTGTCCCTGCTGCCCGTGACCTGGGTGGACGGCTGGCCGATCCTGGGCCAGGTGGGCGCGGACGGCATCGGCAACATGGTCTGGACCGGCCAGGTGCCCGCCGGCGGCACACCCGGTCTGCCCCTCGACGCGCTGCCCCCCGTGGTGACCAGCGACCTGTTCACCGACACCCGTATCAGGCCACAGTGGGAGTGGTACTACCAACCGCGCGCGGACCACTGGTCGCTGACCGAACGCCCCGGCTACCTGCGGTTGAAGGCGTTCGCACCGCTGGCGGCCGACACCCTGACCAAGGTCGGCAACACCCTCACCCAACGCGTGCTGCGCACAGCGGGCGGCGCGACGGTGACCGTCCGCCTCGAACTGGCCGGCCTCGCCGACGGCCAGCACGCCGGGCTGTGTCACTACGCGGCCACCTACGCCGGGCTGGGCGTGCGGCGCTCCGGCACCACCACCACGATCGCGCACAACGTCGGCGGCACCCTGACCAACGGCCCGGCCGTCACGCAGGACGCCGTGTGGCTGCGCACCACCTGGAACGTGAGCGGCGTCAGCCAGTTCTCCTACAGCCTCGACGGAAACACCTTCACCGCGTTCGGCGGCACCTACCAGCTCACCTGGGGCGGCTACCGCGGCGACCGGGTCGGCCTCTACACCTACAACCCGAACAACACCGGCTACGTCGATGTGGACTCGGTGCAGTACACCGTCGCACCCACCAGGGCCTACACGTGCGTCAGTGTGCGCAGGGGCAAGGTCGCCGACGTCTCCGGCGCCTCGACCGCGGACGGCGCCTACGTGATCCAGTGGCCCGACAACGGCAGACCGAACCAGCAGTGGACCTTCCAGTCCACCGCGGACGGCTACCACACCATCACCTGCGTCAACAGCGGAAAGGTGCTCGACGTGGCAGGGTCTTCACTGGCGGACGGCGCACGGGTCGTGCAGATGACTGCCGACGGCCGCACGAGCCAGCAGTGGCAGCTGCGCCCGCAGACCGGAGGCGAATTCGTCCTGGTCAACCGCAACAGCGGCAAGGTGCTCGACGTCAGTGGAGGCAGTACGGCCGACGGCGCCGCACTGATCCAGTACCGCGACACCGGCGGCTCCAACCAGCGGCGGACCTTCCACCGCGTCACCGGCTAGCCTCGATGCCGCTGTTCGGCCTGTAACCGAACCCTCACTAGGTGACCCTGCCCGATGTGGCGGGGCCGGAGCGGCTGCCCCGGCCCCGCTCGTCCCGCTCGGACCGCGGTGAGGGTCCCGTGCACGTCGGAGCTGCTGTTGCCGGACCACTGCCTGTCACGGAGCCCGCTGCCGCTGCTGGTTGGTGCCACCGTTGCGGGGAACCTCCACGCGGCGGAGCCGTTCGTGGTGGCGCCCCCGCCGTCGGCGACCGTACCGTTCGCCCGATTGACCAGCCTGCAGTAGCCGATGCCGAGCTCGACGGCGTCCAGCACGCATCGCGGCGGGGGAAGGTGTCAGCCGCATGCGCAGGGTGACGGCCACTGGCTGGGAAAGCCGCCGCCCATCCGCCCAGCCGCCCGCACGACTGCCTCACGTCAAGCAACGCGGGGATCGGGTCGTGCCTTGCGCGGAACCTCCGGCGAAGCTCGGCGAGCGGGCCGGCCAGTCATGCCACGGCGCGGGCCCATCCGGTGTTCGCCGACCCGACGGCCTCATGCCGAGCCACCGGTCTGGTCGGTGGCTCACCGAATCTCACCCGAACCCGGACTGGATCCGTGCATCGCAAGGCGCCGGAGAGCCCTCGATGGGGCCGCCCCCTGCGAACCGGCCCCGATGGGCGAAATCCGGGGTTACGGCCGCTCATCCAGGGCTCAGGACGACTGCCTGGCCGCCCGCGGGGGCCATCGCGACGCGCAGCGTGGTCGACGAGGTCACGGTCTGTGTGCTCACTGCGACGGGCGTCTGGTACGGGCTGCTGCCCGGCGTTCCGTCGGCGTAGATCGTCGCGGTGTAGGTGCCGCTGTCGAGGAAGGACAGCGGGATCGAGAGGGTTCGGGCGGTCTCGTTGGTCATCGCCCCCAGGTACCAGGTGGAGCCGCTGCGCCGTGCGACGGCGATGTACTCGCCGATCGAACCGGCGAGGGTCCTGCTCTGGTCCCAGACGGTGGGGATGGCGTCGAACCAGGGCAGCCCGGGCCACATGGAGGGAGTGGAGTACTGCGAGGGGGCGCTGTACCAGTACAGGAAGTCCAGGGGCTGGTAGTAGACGGCGGCCATCGCCATCTGGTGGGCGTTGGTCGTCCGGTCGCGGGACTGGCCGTAGCAGATGGTGTAGTCCATCGGCCCGCCGATGTTGCGGGCGAAGGGCAGGGTGACGTTGTGGGTGGCGGTCGGGAAGTGCTCGTTGCCCCGCACGCCCTCCATACTGATCCAGTTGGGGTAGGTCCGCTCGTAGCCGAACGGCCGCACGTCGTCGTGCATGTCGATCAGCAGCTTGTGCGTCGCCGCCGTCCTGGCCCAGGCGATGATCTGGTTCGTCATCGCCTGGGTGCCGTCGTTGATGAAGCCCAGCTTGACGCCCGCCACGCCCCAGCTCCGGTACAGGGCGAACAGGCTGTCCGGGTTGCTCATGGCCAGGGGGTTGACGTAGAGGATGACGCCGATTCCCTTGCCGGCGGCGTAGGAGATGACCCTGGGCAGGTCGATGGCGGAGATCGGCTGCGTGGCGTCGGTCGAGGTGTGCTCCGGGCCGTACCACCCCGAGTCGTACTCGATGTACTGCAGGCCGCGGGCATCGGCGAAGTCGACGCCCGCCAGCCCGTCCGCGGTGGTCAGATTGCACCTGAAGACCTTTCCCGGCTTGATCCACGACGTGTCGGCGAGGGCTGCGGGCGGGGCCAGGTTGAGCACCAGCTCCGCGTTGTCGACCAGTTCGGCATGGGTGGAGCCGATCACCACGGCGCGCCAGGACGTGGCGAACGGTGTGGTGACGGTGGAGGTCGTCTGGACCGGCCCGGAGCCGCGGGCCGTGTGCTGCATCAGGTACGTCGCGAGGGTGTTGGGCTGTCCGGAGACCGAACTGAGCATCGTCCGCGGGTAGTTCGCGCGGGCCGACTCGCAGACGCAGGCGATGAGCCCGTCACTGTAGGTCGCGGTGAGGGGGAGGTCGGTCAGGGGACCCGTGTCCGTGGACGAGGTTCCGGTGGACGGGATGGAGCCGGGCGCGACCGGGTTGTATTCGTCCTCGTCCCGCGCGCTGTAGACGAGTGTTCCGTCCGGGAAGACGAACGTCGTCAGTTCGCCGGCGATGGTGGCGGTGCCCGGGTCCAGCAGGACGTAACGGAACGCGACGCCGGTCGCGTAGGCCCGGATCTGGACACCGAAGTTGATGGAGGTGCGGTTGTCCCGGAGGTTCCAGCGCATCTCCTGGTAGGCGTCGGAGACGGCGGCGTTGCGCCCGTACAACGGGTTCCAGGTGGTGTCGACGTGCCAGTGCTGATAGTTCGTCAGAACGGCGTCGGTGCCGAGAGTGGTTCCGTCGCTCAGCCGCAGCCCCATGGCCGAACTGGCCACGACTGTCGCGCCGTCACGCCTGGCCGACCACTGGAGCGATCCGCCCGTCAGCGACATGGTGATGCTGGTGGTGCCGTCGAGCGACGTCGCGGTGACAGAGGCGTCTGCGGCCTCGGCCGGATATGTGCTGCCGATGCCCAGCGCGGCCGTTGCGGCAGTGACAGCCGCGCCCTTGAGCACACTGCGGCGGGAAGGTTCCTGACGCCCTGGCATGTTCACAGTCGGTCCACCTCGCCTGGATAGGGTTTCCAACAAACTCAACCAGCAAGTAACAGATTCTGACCGTCGCGACGTTTCTATGCCTCCCCCGACCCAAAGGTCAACCCCTCCGCACACACCCCTCACTTGTCCGAAATCCTGGACAGTCCGGGCGAGTTGCGACCCCGACGCGCCACACCGAGCACTCCTAGGCCCGGTCACGATTAAACAAACTCGAACGCGATCCTTGACGCCACGAACGTGCCACGACTCTCATTGGTCCCCGCGACATCAAGGGATCGTCGAACCCCGGCAGAGAGGGACGCACATGTTCAAGCGAGTTCCCCGGCCGCCCGCCGGCCGATGGTGGCGCGGCGCCGCAGCGTTCCTGACCCTCATGGGAGGCCTTGCGGCGCTGCTGCTTCCGGCGACCGAGGCGCACGCGGCCACGGTCTCGTTCACCACGGGTGCCGCACGCACCGATCAGAACGGCAACACTCTGCAGTTGCACGGCCTCGGCATCATCAAGGTGGGAAACACCTGGTACGGCTACGGCGAGGACAAGACCGGCGAGACCTCGTCGGACACGTCCTTCCAGGACATCACCTGCTACTCCTCCGCCAATCTCGCCGACTGGACCTACCAGGGCCAGGCCCTGAGCGGTCAGACCAGCGGCGACCTCGGCCCCAGCCGCATCGTGGAGCGGCCCAAGGTCATCTACAACAAGTCCACCAGCACGTACGTGATGTACATGCACATCGACAGCCAGAACTACTCCGAAGCCAAGGTCGGCGTGGCCACCAGCAGCACCCCCTGCGGCCCCTACACCTACCGGGGAAGCTTCCGGCCGCTGGGCAACCTCAGCCGCGACCTCGGCCTGTTCCAGGACACCGACGGCACCGCCTATCTGCTGAGCGAGGACCGCAACAACGGCCTGCGCATCGACCGACTGTCCGCCGACTACCTGTCCGTGGACAGCGCGGTGACGGTGCTCGGCAGCGCCGGCAGCGTCGAGGCACCCGCCATGATCAAGAAAGACGGCACCTACTACGTCTTCGGCTCCCACCTGACGGGCTGGAGCCTCAACGACAACATCTACGCCACCGCTACCTCACTGAGCGGTCCATGGTCGTCCTTCCGGAACCTGGCCGCGCCCGGCACCCACACCTACGGCAGCCAGACGGCGAACGTCATCACCGTCCAGGGCTCCTCCGGAACCACGTACATCTACGCCGGCGACCGCTGGAACACCTCGGACCTCGGCGCGTCGAAACTGATCTGGCTGCCCCTGACCATAAGGGGCACCACCGTGAACCTCGGCCAGTACCCCACCTGGTCACTCGACACCTCATCGGGAACCTGGACGGCCGGCAGCGGAATCCCCGCTGAGGGCGTCCACACTCTGAAGAACCTCAACAGCTCCCTGCTGATGGACGTGTCGAGCGGCTCCACGGCGAACGGCGCCAAGATCATCCAGTGGCCGTCCACCGGCGGCACCAACCAGCAGTGGACCCTCACCCGGGTGGCGGACAACATCTACACGCTCAAGAGCGTCAAGAGCGGCCTGTGCCTGGACGTGCCGAACCAATCGACCTACAGCGGGGTCCAGTTGGAGCAGTGGACCTGTAACGGCGGGATCAACCAGCAGTGGTTCTTGGACCTGGTCGGCAGCTACACCGGCGGCACCTACATGCTCGCCTCCGTGGGCAGCGACCTGGAAATCGGTGTCGCGAACGCCTCGACCACCAGCCAGGCGGCCGTGGAACAGGAAACGGGCACAGGCGCGACGAGCCAGCAGTGGAGTCTTTCCTGACGGATGCGCCGGGACCGCTGACGCGGCTCAACGACCATGTCGGCCATGTGTTCCTGACCCGGGACGCTTCCACGCCGCCAAGGAGTTCTTCACCCGTCACACGGCGGCCGGATCGTCGCCTGCGGCGTAGCCACCGATGAACGGCGGACGGCGCGCGACTTCCTGCCGCAGGTCGCACAGGCGAGCTGGACCGGTGGGGCAACGGTGGGCCGGCCGCAAGAGCATGCTCGCCGGGTGGCCGGCGAAGTCGCCGTCCCCTACGGGTTGTACACCGAGCCGTCCAACGTCGCCGCCGAAGGCGACGGCGCTGGGCGTGCCCGGCCACGGCGAGCCGGACCGAGCACGTCACCAAGGAGCCGGACCCGACAGATCTCCACGGGCTCCTTTACCGCTTCCAGGGCGTTCTCGAGCCACCCGCCCCCGCCGGCTGGATGGCCAGGTTGTGCAGTGCTGCTGCCAGTGCGCTCTGGCGCGCGACGGGGACTGCCTCGGCAAGCCGCAGGGTGACCTGCACGGCTTCTTCAGCGGTGGCCAGGGCCTCGGCTCGCCTTTCGGCCGCTGCCAGGTGAATGCCGAGATTGTTCAAACTGACAGCGAGTTCGGGCGCGTGGGCGGTGGCGTTGCCCTGGGCGAGAGGGCAGCTGATCGCCACCGCCACCCGATGTCGCAGCACAGCCGGATGATCGCCTCATCCCTTGCCCCCGGCCGGGAGGCCGGACCCCGGGGCCCCTCGGCGTTCACCCACCGCATGAGCCGCCGCAGCGGGTGGAAGTCCACCGGTTCGGGAGAACGGATGACCAGGCCGCTGCCGTCGTAGCCGCCCCACACTGCGCGAAGTCGACGAAGACCCGGTCGCCGCTGATCAGCCCGCCCCAGCGGCCTTCCAGCGAGACGTCGAGGAACGCGAACCGGCCTTCCACTGACCTCGGGGCCTCTGCGGACGCGTGGCAACGCATCGAGGCGTTCTTCCACACACATCTGAAACGCACAGCCCGGGCGTGAGTCGCAGCACCGTTTCGTGGGCCATGGCGCCGGCAGCCGCCACAGGTACGCTCAGGTCCCCAGCACCGGCTGTCAGTTCACGTGCCGGAGTCGCGCAGTAGTGCGCACACGAGCCCGAGGACGACCGGATACTCTGCATACTCTGCGCGAGACAGCAGCCCGGCAGGGAGGGGAAGCGTGACCGACACCAGCAACACCCGGCCCGCCGAGAGTGAAGCGCAGGCGCCGCGGCAGAGCCGACTGCACCGCCTGATGCAATACATCCCCCTGATCGCCCCCGTCCTGCTGTGGGCCGTGCCCTGCTGGATGCTCCTGTACACCGGCCAGCACTGGCCGCTGCCCGTCACACTGCCCGGTACCGTCCTGTTCGCCTTCGGCCTGACTGGTATGCCGCTCGCGATGGCGCGCGGCCACGGTCGGCGCCAGCAGGACCGGGCGGCGATCGTCGGTGACATCCTGCTGGGCACCAGCTGGGTTCTGTTCACCTGGTCCGTTGTGCTCGGCGTCCCGTTGCGGCTCGCCCTGACCGTGACCGGTGTCGGCGAGAGTCAGGACCGGGCCCGGATCGTCACTTGGGCCGTACTCGGCGTAGCCGCCGCGCTGCTCGTCTGGGGGTACTCCCAGGCCCGTCGCGTGCCACGCGTGCGCCGGCTCGACGTGCAACTCCCGCGGCTGGGTACCGGGTTGGACGGCCTGCGCGTCGTGCTCATCACCGACACCCACTACGGCCCACTCGATCGCGCCCGCTGGTCGGCCCGGGTGTGCGAGACGGTGAACACTCTGGAAGCCGACCTGGTCTGCCACACCGGCGACATCGCGGACGGCACGGCCGAACGCCGCCGCGCCCAGGCCCTCCCGCTCAGTACCGTGCGGGCCACCCGAGGCCGGGTCTACGTCACCGGCAACCACGAGTACTACAGCGAGGCGCAGGGCTGGGTCGACCTGATGGACGAGCTGGGCTGGCAGCCGCTGCGCAACCGCCATCTGCTGCTCGAACGCGGTGGCGACACCCTCGTGGTCGCCGGCGTGGATGACGTCACCGCCGAGTCCTCCGGCTTGGCAGGCCACCGCGCCCACCTCGCCGGAGCCTTGGAC
Organism: Streptomyces sp. NPDC051172; assembly: GCF_040682555.1. NCBI lineage: Bacteria > Bacillati > Actinomycetota > Actinomycetes > Kitasatosporales > Streptomycetaceae > Streptomyces > Streptomyces sp. NPDC051172. The sequence goes on along the minus strand of NZ_JBFBBE010000014.1, from coordinate 10,040 downwards.
GGCGCCGACCCTGCCCTGCCCGTCCTGCTCCTGGCACACCAGCCCAAGTTCGTCGACCGGGCTGCGGCCGCCGGCATCGACCTCCAGCTCTCCGGCCACACCCACGGCGGCCAGATCTGGCCCTTCCACCACCTGGTCCGCCTCGACCAGCCCGTCATCGCGGGCCTGAGCCGCCACGGCACCCGCACCCTCCTCTACACCAGCCGCGGCACCGGCTTCTGGGGCCCGCCGTTCCGCATCTTCGCCCCCAGCGAGATCACCCTGCTCGTACTCCGCTCACCGCACCTGCCCACCTCGCCGTAGCACGGGGCGGGCCAACAAATCTGGCTGGAACAGTCCACGAGCCGGCTTCAGAGGCACTCCCGGCAGCACATGGGCTGGTAGTGGGGCACCGGCATGCGCGTTGGCGGCGGCGCGGGACCCAGCCGAGCCGGGGCACGGCGGACAGCAGACGCCGGGTGTAGGGGTCCTGTGGGTCGTCCAGGACGGCGGTGGTGCGGCCCGCTTCCACGACGCGGCCCCGGTGCATGACGACGCAGTCGTCGCTGATCTGCCGTACGACGCCCAGGCCGTGGGAGATGCAGAGGTACGCCACGCCGGTCTCGGCGCGCAGGTCGGCCAGCAGGTTGATGACCTGCGCCTGGACGCTGACGTCGAGGGCGGCGACCGCTTCGTCGAGGATGAGCAGCCGCGGTTCGAGCGCGAGGGCACGGGCGATGGCGGCGCGCAGGCGCTGGCCCCATGGAAAGGACGGGTGCGCGATGATGATCTTGAGGTTCGGGAAGTCCGCGGCGACGTCGTCGAGGTACAGCGGGTTGGAGTATTTCCGGCGTATGCCGCCGCCCCCGGGCAGGCACGCGCCGATGCCGCTCTGGCCGGTGTGGAGGAGCGCGGGGACGCCCAATTCCTCGAGCGCCTCGTACAGCGGGTATGCCTTCCGGTCGTTCGGGAAGAACGCCTGCATGTCGGGGCGGAACTTGAAGCCCCGGACCTGATGCTCCTCGACCAGTCGCCGGGCGGCACGCACTCCGTCCGCCCTTTCGCGGCCGCCTTGATCTTGCGCTGGAGGTCCGCCTCCAGCAACTGCTGGAAGGCTCCCTGCCCCACCCAGATGCGGAAGCTGTCGTAAGTGCTCTGCCAGGGCCCGAACTCGTTCGGCAGGTCGCGCCAAGGGCTGCCGGTGCGGAAGCGCCACATCACCGCGTTGAAGTGTTCCCGCAGGTCGGGGATGGGCCCCACTGCGGCGATCGGGAGATGGGGCTCGATCAGGGCCCACTGCTCGTCGGTGGGATCGCCTCGCGCCATGACTGACGATCTATCAAGACCGGGCCTCGGAACGCGGACGATCCACCGAATCGTGAGCCGAACTCCAGACATGACTAGTCGGCCCCGACCACCGCGATGTCGTGCGGCGACCGCGGATCGATTTCGTAGTGGGTGCCGAACTGGCTGCTGAAGCCGATCACCCGCACCCTCTGCCCCTGCTTCAGACCGGAGACGTCGATGCCCGTCTGCACATTGACGAAGACCGGCACGGGGCCCGAACCGTCGTCGACGGACATCTTGTACCCGTAGGGGAGGTCGCTCGTGGGTGCTTGAGTGATCCTGCCGACGACCTTGACGAGCCGCCCCTCGGTGGCCTCTCCGACCCTGGCGGTGCCGACCCGCTCCGGTTTCACCGGCCGGCCCTTGTGACCGAGCTCGACATCGGAAGGATCGGCCGGGACCAGGGTCAGCAGTCCGGAGCTGTCCCGCAGGGTGCCGGTGATGCGTGCGCGCCGATACGGGTACGCATGCACGTCGCTGTGCAGGCTGACGTAGATACCGGCGGTCCTGTCCTGGAGCCCGAATCCCTTGTCGCCGAAGCTGGATTCGAAGGCACCGGAGGGAGTCGTCACCGAGCCCGCCACGGTGACTACTGTCCCGACCGGCAGGCCGCGGGCCTGGGCGATCGAGATCGTCTTCGCCTGCGGTGCGGCGACTGCCGAACCGGTCTCCAGCACGGGCGCCACCATCAGGGCGAGCAGGGGTGCGAAGAGCAGTATGAGAAGCCGACGGGTCAGGCCCATGAATGCACTGTCCTTTCCGAAAACCGATACCCCCCAAGTGTGCGTGCACGCCGCGCACTTCACACACACGCCCCGACCGTCGAGTGCCGCTTGGTCAGGGCCGAACGCTGTGTGTAACTGCCACCTGGAGTGACAGGTGTGGCTGACCGCAGTTGCCGCATCATCCGTCACAGAGCGATGGCACGGGACGGCCGGAAGCGCTGTCGCCATGCGTTCTTCCGAGGTGAACACCGGTACGGTCGTTGCTCCCCCGGGTCATTCGAGTGTCGGCAGCAGCAGATGGCCGAGCTCCGGTCGTCCGGCCGGACAGTGAAAGCCGACCAGCGCCGGAAGCAGCACGTCGTACCCGGTCAGCGCCTCCAGGGCCACCGCCCCGCCCGTTCCGTCGGCCGGTTCCCTGAGCGCGTCGTACGCCACCGTCTCGAAGACCTCAGGAGGTATCTCGGTCATCGCACCGCTCCCGTCCCGTATCCGGCCGATGCATGTCCGCAGAGCGCCATCGGAGGACAGTCTGCGCGCACCCGGAATGAGAAGTTCCACACCAGTCGACGCAAACAGGGCACAGCCGGTCGCCGCGCCACCGGTCCGGGAGCCGACAGTCTCATGACCGTCCGGGCTCCGTGACCGTCCGGCTCCCCGTCGACGGCAGGCTCATCTGCTCTTCGGCCACGACCGCCCCACCGCACGGGCGTCGGCCAGGCACTGTGCCGGGAAGACGATGGTGGAGTTCTTCTCCTTGACGATCTCCCCCAGCACCTGCAGGTTGCGCAACTGCAGCGCGATCGGGTGGTCGGCGATGATGTCCGCGGCCTCGGCCAGCCGCCCGGCACTGCGGGCCTCCCCCTCTGCGACGATGATTCTCGCTCGCTTCTCGGCGGGCGGCCCCGCGACCGCGGTGAATCGGGCGTAGGCGCAGGGAAGTTGAGCCGGTCGGCCAGGGCCCTCAAGGCCTGATGAGTCCTCGCGTACGCGGCAGAAAGCCGGGTCCAGACGTCGCCCCCTGCGTGGTGGCCGCTGCCATGACGGCCGAGCTGCCTGACGGTCAGGTCCTGTGGGTGGGCACCCACACCGTGATGTCCAGCGTGACCCGGTCGGGCACGCCGGCCGCGTCGTCGTGCACGGAGGTCACCCGTAACTGGGCGACGCGGTTCGCGGCGGTGAGCCCGCACAGGATCCGCCCGGCGCGGATGTCCGCGGCGTGGAGGGACGCGCCGTAGTCCTGGTCGAGGGCGCAGGCCCAGAAGCCGCCTGGGCTGTTCTTGGGGAGGACTGCGATGTCGTTGTTGCCGACACCGTGCAGGGCACGGTCTTTGGCCCCGAACCAGACATCCGCTCGGGGCGACCCCGGTTCGGTCTGTTCAGCCCAGGTCGACGTGGTGGAGTCGAGGTCGGCAACGTGACCGGCGGTCAGGACGAGACTGCCCTGCCGGCGGATGGGTACGTGCGCTCCGGGACTGTTCGCCTGCGTTGGTGAGGGCCGCGGGGCAGCGGCGGCAGAGTTTGAACGAGCGGCAGGACGACCGCTCAGACCCAGGAGCACTGCGGTGATCAACGCCAAGGCGGCTACGGTTCCCGCCAGCACCACGATCTGGCGCCGCCGTGAGGCCGGTGCGCTCGGTGCGGGCCCGGCTGCCGCCCGATCGACGGAAACCAGGGGCTGCTCCCCTTCGGGCTGGACAGGGTCCGTGGTTGCGGGAGCGGCTTGCTCGTCCCGGACTCGCAGTGCTTCCCATCGTGGTCGCCAGGAGGCTGGGTCTTCGCCGCACGCGGCCACGTAGGCGGCGACCACCGTCCAGCTCGGCCAGCGCCGACCGCGTGCCGCCTCGGACAACGCGCTGGGCGAGACATCGTTGCCGCGTACGAGCGCATCGACCGGCCCACGCTGCAGCGCCGGCTGCTGCTCGCCCTCTTCGCGCTGGGCACGAACATGGGCGTCCGGGCCATCGTGGCAACCGGCGAACACGGCGAGAGTGAGGCGGCACTACGGCACGTGCGTCGGCACTTCATCACCGTCGACAACCTGCGGGCCGCCGTGACGAAGTTGGTCAACGCCACCTTCGCCGCCCGCCACACCGCAAGGTGGGGCCCGGGCACGGCGTGCGCGTCGGACTCGAAGAAGTTCGGGTCCTGGTCGTCCAACTTCATGACCGAGTACCGCGCCCGCTACGGCGGCAACGGCGGCAGATCTACTGGCCCGTGGAGAAGAAGAACGTCTGTATCTACTCCCAGCTCAAGAGCTGCTCGTCGTCCGAGGTCGCGGCGATGGCAGAGGGCCTGCTGCGGCACTGCACGGACGCCGAGATCGAAGCCAACCACGTCGACGCCCACTGCGCCTCGGTGGTCGGGTTCGCCATCACCGAGCTGCTGAACTTCCGGCTGCTGCCCCGGCTGAAGAACATCGGCAGCATCCGGCTGTACCAAGTGGGACCTGATCGCCCAGCAGTACGACCAGATGGTCAAGTACGCCACCGCGCTCCGCTCGGGCACGGCGGAGGCCGAGCCGGTGCTGCGCCGCGTCACCCGCAGCGGCCCCAAGCACCCCACTTGCGCCGCGCTGGAAGAACTCGGTCGCGCGGTCGCACCATCTTCGCCTGCGACTACCTCGCCAGCCCCGACTTGCACCACGAGATCCACGGCGGGCTGCAGGGGGTGGAGAACTGGAACAGCGCGAACACCGTGTTCCACTACGGCAAGGACGGCGCGCTGACCGGCCCGGACAGGGAGCACGCCGAGACCAGCATGCTTGCGCTGCATCTGCTGCAGTCCGCGCTCGTGCACGTCAACACGCTGCTGGTGGAGCAGATCCTCGCCGAACCCGCATGGGCGAAGAAGCTGAACGATGAGGACCGGCGCGGTCTGACCGCGCTGTTCTGGTCGGCATCAACCCGTACGGCACCTTCCGCCTGGACATGAACAAACGCCTCGGCCTGGGGCTGCCCGTGTCCCGCCCCCGCACCCCGGCGGATGACACCGCCAGAACGACGACGGAGACATGATGACCGAACGCGAGCAGTACGGACGCCGGACCGGCCCCGAGGGCGTCACCTTCAGCCACGGCGACGGGCCCGCCGCCGAGCTGGCCGTCGCCATCGCCCTGCACTCCCTGAACGAGGGTCTCCAAGGGTGTCACCCCGGCGCCCGGTGTCGGATTGGGACTCCCGAAGCTACGCCGAAGTGACATGCAGCTCCGCGTGACGCTGGAGCAAGGGCGCCGCCCCCTGCGGAAATCACCTCGCGAACGAAGGTTTCCGTACGCCCGGACTGTCAGTTACAGAGCGCTACTTGTCACTTGGCGGTAGCTTCGGGAGCACCGAGCCGACGGGGCCGCATATGGGCGGCCGCCGCGATGACCGGCAGGTGATCCATTCCACCGCGGCCATCGCCAGAGGGGGTGGACCGCGGTCTCCACCCCCCGCCCTCGCATCCCCACCCGGTGACCAGCCCGGAGGCCGATGGCAGGACCGGGCATCGCGGCGAGGGTGGGGGCATGACACCAAACATCGTGATCATGCAGCTGGTGATCCTGGCCGTGGTGCTCGAGTCCGATCTCGGCCGCCGCAAGATCGGCTGGTTCCGGGTGGGACGGCCGATCATCGGCGTCGCCCTCATCGTGCCGTTCTTCTTCACTTCGCTGCCCACCGGCCGCAACGACCTGCTGCTGCAAGGCGTCAGCGCGCTGGCCGGGGCGGCGCTCGGGCTGTTCTCGGTCTGCCCGCTGCTGGTGTCCGTCGACTACCAGCCGGATTGGCGATGGCGCCGGCCGCGCACCTCGCCCGCCCCGGGCAGACCCGCTGCGGTCAGCCGCTCGGGGGCTGGTTACGCGGCGGTCTGGATCGCTGTGGCCGTCGCCCGGCTCGCCTTCGCCTATGGCGCCCAGCACATCTTTCCGGTGGGGCTCGGCGTGTTCATGGCCACCCACCACCTGAGTGGCACCGCTCTGGCGAACGGCTTCATCTTCCTGTCCGTGAGCATGAGCCTGTTCCGCAGTCTGGGGCTGTGGGCGCGAGGCCGCGCGTGCCGGGCCCAGGCCGTCCCGGTCGTGGGCGCCGCGCATGCGATGGGCGTTGCCCGGTGATCCTCACACCGCTGCTCACCCTGCTCATCCGCACTGTCCGCGCGCTTCGGGCACGCTCTTCAGGCCCGCCGTCCTGGGATAATCAGGACCGATGAGTATCACCCGCAGATTCAGGCCGGCCGCGGACCATCCCGGGATTGGGCTAAGCGGTATGATCCCCGACCCGCGGGCGCGCGTCGTGGTCATGCTGGCGGGGCTGGGGGTGTCGATCTGGATCAACGTCGTCACACTCCCCGCCGACCCGGGGATCGTGGCGCCCGTCGCCCTGGCCGTCGCCTCGCTGGCGTGGCTTGCCCTGATCGTCGGCACCCGCGGTGGCCACGTGGCCGTGGTCGCCGCGGTGATGTGCGCGGCCGGGGCGGTGATCGCCGTCACCGATACCAACGGGCTGATCTTCACCGGTGTCGCGGCGAGCATGGCCGCCGTCGCATTCGATCCGGTCGCCGCTCTCGTGCTGTCCACCGTCGGCCCCGTCGCCCACTGTCTCGCAGCGATCCCTCACGGGCCGTTTCCCGGGCGCCTACTGGCCACCGCCGCTGTGGCCCTCGCCGGACTGGTGGCCGGTGCGAGCCGACGCGAGATCGACCAGCGAGCCCGGCGCAGCACGCTGGTCGCCACGGAACGCCGGCGTACCGAGCTCGCTCGGGCCGAGGCGGAACTCGCCGGTGAGCGCAACCGTCTCGGCCGCGAACTGCACGATGTGCTCGCCCATACCCTCGGCGCCCTGTCGATCCAGCTCACGGCGATCGACACCCTCGCCCGCAACAACGCGCCGCGCGAGAAGCTCATCACACAGATCGAGCTCGGCCACGAGCTGGTCAGCACGGGCCTGGACGAGGCACGCCAGGCGGTCCGCGCGCTGCGCGGTGAGAGCGCACCGCTGGCCGCACAGCTCGAACGGCTCTGCGAACTCCATCAGGCAGAGCTCGAGCTGGATGGTGGCTGGCAAGAGCTCGAAGCCGACACCACGCTCACGCTCTACCGGCTCATCCAGGAAGCACTGACCAACGCCGCCAAACATGCCCCCGGCACGCGCGTGAGCGCGCGGGTCGGCTTCGGTCCGCGGGACGTGACCGTACAAGTCGGCAATACCAGACCCGCCCCGGGCCCGGACACACCCCCGGCGCCGCGCGCGAGCGGCGGCGGGTTCGGGCTCCGGGGCATGAGGGAACGCGTCGAGCAGACGTGCGGCGATCTTCAGGCGGGCCCTACGCCCGACGGCGGATGGCAGGTCACCGCACGAATCCCCTACCAACAGGCCAACCCGGGCAACCGCAGCGACGGGAGTGACCGATGAGCCCCACACCGACCTCCGTGATCATCGCTGACGACCACCAGGTCGTGCGCGAGGGCCTGGCCACCATTCTCAGCGCCGTCGACGGGGTGCACGTCGCCGGGATGGCCGCGGACGGCGCTCAGGCCGTCGATCTGGCCATCGAATATGAGGCCGACGTGGTCTTGATGGACCTTCACATGCCCGGTACTGACGGCGTCGAGGCCACACGCCGGCTGAAGACCGAGCGTCCGGCCACGGCCGTCGTGGTACTCACCACCTACACCGACGACGACTCCATCCTCGCCGCACTGGAAGCAGGCGCCACCGGCTACCTGACCAAGAACGCCTCCGCCGCGGATATCCACCGCGCCATCAAGGCCGCCGTCTCCGGCCACACCATGCTCGACCCCCTCGCCGCCGCCCGCCTGATCCACGCAAGCCGCCGCAACGACCCAGGCCACCCCAGGAAGGACGCCACCCTCCCCGACGGCCTTACCGAACGCGAGGGCCAAGTGCTCGGCCTGATCGCGCAGGGACTGTCCAACGCGGAGATCGCCGCCAGGCTGTACCTGAGCCGCTCCACGGTAAAGACCCACATCAATCAGATCTTCACCAAGACCGGCAGCCGCGACCGCCCGCAAGCCATCGTGTACGCGCACCGGCATGGGATCCACACCGAGGAGGGCCCAGCCCAGCGGAACAGGTGACGGCCGGGCCCGCCAGGGCTTCAAGACCAACTGATTGCCCGTTTCACGCCTTACCAGTTCTCACACCCCTGGTAGCCGTTGGCGTCCCGGATCATCCACGCGTGCTCATACGCCGCGTCTTCGGCCGATCGGCATCCACGGCGGCCGGTTTCTCCAGCCCGACCACGTCCGCGACAGCGCAGGCGATGTTGTCGGGGGCGCTGGCGGCGTACGCCCGTATGACCAACTCCTCCAGCTCCTGCTGCGGCCTGCCCGGCCCGGTCAGTACCTCGCGCAGCGACTCGGCCGCCACGACGGTGGACAGCCCGTCGGAGCACAGCAGATACCGTCACCGGCCGCGGCCCCGTGCAGCAACAGGTCCGGCCCGGCGGCGCATACGGTCAACAGCGGCCCCCTACGTATAGGGGCTGATGATTGGCGAACGAAGCTGTGGAACGCCACGCAATTCCCCAACGGAAGCGTCAGCTTCCCCATCCAGATGTTCGAGCCTGGGCAGCCGCGCGGGACTCCTGTGGCGGCCAGTCGGGGGCGAGGTCTTCGGCGAGCAGCGGCCGGAGGGCGCCGAGAATCGCGCCGATGCGGACCGTGCAGCACACGCGCGTCGATGAACAGCCGGCTCGCTGCGCCACCTTCGGCGCCCGCACGCCCTTCGAGATCATCACAGCGTTCACCGACGCCCTCACCGACCCCGCCAAGCCCATGGGAATCGACCACTTCGAACCGTTGCGCAAGGCCGGATGGCACTCGCCCAGCATCGACAACGCCCTTGTCTCACCCGACGGCATCGTCAGAATCGACCGAGCCGCCCACGGCAGCACCAGTACGTGGGCCATCAGGACGGCGCTCTCCTGGCAGCCCGCGAGGGCTGCCCGCCGACCGCGCGGTGAAGCTGCCCGCGCTCCCGGACCCGTCGGGCGTGGACCCTCACCCGCTCGGGGTCACCGCCCGGCAATGGGCGAAGGGGTGCCTGCACTGTTGGAGTGGTCCGGGGACCGTCGGCACGTGCGGCGTGACACAATCGCGTCTTCCCTGTGTATCCGTATGCGGTATGACTGTTCGTAACGTCTGCTCACGTTTTGAGAGGGCGGTCCAGGCGTCCCGGCTGCGGACGCCGCTCGTGTGCCGACTCGCTCTGGCTGCCGCCCTGTGCATGGCCGGAGCGGCGCCGGCCACGGCCGGCCAGCTACGACCCCGGCCGCACACGACGACCTCGCGACAGGCGCCCCAGCGTGACATGGCCCCCTCCCGCTCGAACCTGGGGGTCGCGTCCGTCAGCACCGACCGCGTCCAGCCCGCCGGCAGGAGCGAACTTCGGGCCCTGATCGTCAATTACGGACCGGACCAGACGGCTTCCATCTTCACCGTCAAGGTCACCGTGCCCAGCGGCACCTCGGCCGTCGGACCGTTCTTCCCCTCGTCCTGCACAACCGACGAGAACGGAAGCACCGTCACGTGCGACTTCCCCGCCGGGCTGTACAGGCTGCAGTCCGCCACCGTGCAGATCCCCCTCCAAGTCCAGTCCGGCATCCCGCACGGAGCTGTTCTGTCGGGCGGCACGATCACCGTGTCCAGCCCGGACGACACGACCCCGGGCAACAACGCCAAGCCCTACACGGTCACGGTGAGTTGACCATGAGCCGCCTCGCCATCACGGCCGCCATGGCCTCGATCCGCTACCACGCCGGGCTCGTCGCGGTGGCGATGTTCCTGGCCCTGGTCCCCGCCGGACCCGCCTGGGCCGCGCCCGTCGTCGTCGAGGACATGCTGAGCCCGACGACTGCCACGTCCACCACGCCGGTGTCCGCGACGCTGCAAGTACCAAGGCCGGGAAGTTAAGGATCTTCTGGTCGGTGTCGAGCGTGTCGGGTCAGCAGGCGAGGGCGTAGGTGGCGGGGCCGGTCTTGTGGATCAGG
>NZ_JBFBBE010000013.1:0-153753 GCF_040682555.1 Streptomyces sp. NPDC051172 | reverse complement strand
CACGACCTCAACCCCCTGACCGTGCTCCGCGACCTCTTCGCCGGAAACCCCTGGCTGCCACCCGCTCACGCGTAATCAACGACCTGAGCAGTCACGAAGCATCCTTTCCGGCTCTTCCGAAGTCGCGTGGAGCAACGAACAGAAGTTCTTGACCTGCCTGACGACGGGAATGCTTGGCGGGTTTAGTGGGGCGGTGTGACGGTACTCACCCACTGGCCACAAAGCGCCATTCCATACATCACACAAAGACTCACACCACTCCCCTGAACTGCTGGTTTTGGGGATTTCAAGGGTGGAAACGATGACTGAAACGTTCGGTTCGCAACACCTGCAAGAATGGCGAATTCAGACTTCGCAGAATGCGAACACATCGCGATGAGCCGCTGGCGAGCGAGGCTGGAATTGCCCGCAAGAATCATTTTGCATTTCTTCTTCCTTGCCCATCCCGCAGTCGGCTGCTCCACCCCCGCCGATCGGCGGGGGAACGCCTTGTGGCTGCCCGGCGGGCAGGCCCGCCGCCGTGATCGCTATTGCACAGTTGTGACGGCGAGCGCACAGCTTCGTCATGGGCCGTGGGAAGACTCCTTCTGATCGCGAAGGGCGGCAAGCCGAGCGGGCCGTTCGGGTCCCGGGGACGGCGGGCGGCTCCCGCGAGACTCTCGTCGCACCGTCAATCACATTCCTGGGGGAACCTCGATGTCCGCTCGTAACCGTCGGAGCACCGCAGCCGTCATCACGGCGGGTGTCGCCGCGCTGCTCGCCCTGAGTGGCGCGGCCGCGACCGCGATGGCCGCTCCGTCCTCCGGCCGCGACGCCAGGGGCAGCGCCGCGCTGGTCGCCGCGTCCGCGTCCGCCCACACGCTCACCGTGCCCAGAGGTCTCACCATCAGCGACGGCACCCGCCATGTCTGGGTCAACGGCAAGTCGATCGACTTCGGCACCGTCGTCCGTGACCTGGCCTGGAACCCGCGCGGCACCAAGGCCGCCTTCATCGACGGCCACGGCAACCTGGAGGTCTCCGACCCCGACGGCAGTCACCGTGTGACCGTCGCCGCCAACCCGGGCGGGCAGACCTGGTCCCACCCCACGTGGCAGGTCACCGCGGCCGACCGGGCGAACGGCATCCCCGCGAAGAACAACATCATCTTCTCGGCCAAGGTCCACGGCAGCACCGTCCTGGAGCGCGTCAAGGCCACCGCCGACCACGGCACGCCGGCCAGGATCAGCCTGAACAGCGACGACCCGGAGGCAGGCGCGCTGCCGCAGACCGGCAACACCTGGCCCAACGTCGGCGGGACCTACGGCACTTCCGTCTACGAGAACACCCGCACCGGCGAGGTCTACATCCGTGACGACTACCTGCGTCAGCAGGGCGGTGCGCTGACCAGGGGCTCCGAGCCCGCGCTCGCCCCCGACGCGGAGGAGGTCGTCTTCGTGCGCTCCGTCGGCGGGCACGACCACCTCTTCGTCGACGACCTGAGCGCCGGCACCAACGCCGCCAAGGACATCACCCCGCACGCCACCACCGACTACACCGAGCCCACCTGGTCGCCCGACGGCAAGACCATCGCCTTCCGTGCCCCGACCGGTACCTACACGGTCACCAAGACCGCCCACGGCTTCGGCACCCCGGTCAAGGCCACCGGGCACACCGGCCTGCCGGCCTACCGCGGCTGACCGCCGCCCAACCGGCCACCGGAGCGGACGAGTTCGGCCCGTAGCTCCTCCAGATGCTGTTCGGCCGTGTCATGCGGCAGGTACTCGACCACATCGAGAAAGCGGAACAGTACCTGGGCCGAGGTGACGGCGAACTCGTAGTCCCCGAAGCCCACCACGGCACCCAGCTCACCACGAACGGCACCCCGGACGACATGCGCGGTCATGTCGTCCGGGTTTTCCGCTGTCAGCCCCCGCCGCGCGTTGGGGCGCGCCAGATACGGGCAGACCATCGAGGCGTAGAGCATGCAGGCGCGGTGCCCCGGAGCTTCCAGCGTCGCCGCCATGTTGCGGTACGGCCGCCCGGCAGCGAGCGCCTCGCGGATCGCCGAGCTCTCCGCGGCGCCGACCACCCGCCACACCGGCCCCTTGGGCATCAGGGTGTTGCACACGGAACACAGCCGCCGTCGCGCGCACTCGGCGCTGCGCCCGTAGTCGGTGAGCGCGAACTGGGGTTCGCCGCCCTCCCACGGGGTGATGGCGGGTACCGGATAGCCACGGCTGTCCCGAGGCCGGGCCTCGACGCTCGCCGGCATGGGAACGGAATCGAATCGCACACCTCATGTTCAACCACATGACCGCCGCACCGCGACGGGCAATCAGGCATGCCCGCACCTGGGAACTCCCGGTACGGCGTTGCCCAGGCGGGCTTCCGGGCGTTGCTGTGTCATAGCCCTCTATCCAAGGAAGTCCGGACATGCCCCGTTCTGCTCATATCGCCATGGTCGGTACGCCTCTGGTCGGGCATGTGCTGCCCAGTCTGGAGATCATCCGTGAGCTTGTGGCACGCGGTCATCGCGTGACGTATGCCAACGCCGGCCCCCTCGCCGAGCTGGTCGCCTCCACCGGCGCCGAGCCGATCGGTGTCACGTCCACTCTCCCGGTCGCCGGCCACGACTGGCCGCGGGATCCCATCGCGTCCGCCTCCCGCTTCCTCGACGAGGCGATGGCCGTGCTGCCGCAACTGCACGCCGTGTACGACGACGATCCCGCCGATCTCTACCTCTATGACGTCGGCGCTTACGCGGGCCGTGCACTGGCCGAGGCGCAGGGCCGCAGCGTCGTCCAGCTGGCCGCGGGGCATGTGGCCTGGGAGGGCGCCCAGGAGGAGATCGGCGCGGCGTACGCCCAGCTGCCCGGAGGCCCCGCCTACCGGGCGCGGTTCGCGGACTGGCTGGCCCGGTGCGGTGCGGTGACCTCGAACGTGGAGGAGTTCACCGGCCACCCGAAGCGGGTGCTGGCCATGATCCCGCGCGCCATGCAGCCGCTTGCGGAACGGGTCGACGCCGAGGCGGTGACGTTCGTCGGCCCGTGCTTCGGCGCCGAGCGGGAGCAGGACGGCTGGACGCGGCCGGCCGGGGCGAAGAAGGTGCTGCTGGTGTCGCTGGCCGGCTCGGCGTACCACGCGGCACAGGAGATCTACCACCAGTGCGCGGCCGCGTTCACGGATCTCCCGGGATGGCATGTGGTGCTGCAGACGGGCAGTGCCGACGATCTGGGCGAGCGGATTCCCCGTAACTTCGAAGTGCGGCCGTGGGCCTCGCCGTTGACCGTTCTCGAGCAGGCGGACGTGTGGGTGACGCACACCGGGATGGACAGCAGCAGCCAGGGCCTGTGCAGCGGTGTGCCGATGATCGCGGTGCCGAACGGCCCCGGCCAGTCCCTGCACGCCGACCGGCTCGTCGAACTGGGCGTCGCCCGCCGGGTCGACGCCGCGGACGTCACGGCGGCGACGCTGCGTACCGCCCTGATGGAACTCATCGGCGATCCGCAGGTCGCCGCGCGCTCGGCATGGCTGTGGTCCGAGGTCCGCGCCGAGGGCGGCACCCGCCGGGCCGCGGATCTGATCGAAGAGCAGGCAACCCCCCGTACATGTGCGCCGTCTCACGCTCACCAATAACCATCCGAGTTGTCCAGATCACAGCGCAAATGCCCATTTGGCGTCCATCCTCGAAGCGGCTCAAAGAGCCCGAAGTGGAGCGCGGCGCCATTTACTTGAGCACAACCTGTCTAAGTGGCCCATGACACAGCGTTCGTGGCGTTCTGCCTCGTCCCATCCCCCGTAGAGAGGTGTCCCTCATGGCCGCTTACCTGTGCCCGCCTGCCGTGATACACGGTGAGCACACCGTGCAGACCAGCCAGATCGTGGAGGAAGTGCGCGGTCGCCACCCGGACGCGGCGTGGGCGCCGAGGATCGAGGGCATCGCGGCCAGTACGGGCATCGAATCCCGCGGGTGGATGCTGCCGTTGGAGGCCGCCGTCGCGCCCGGCAGCGGGGGCGGCCTGCCGGCTGCCGGCATCGGGCCGGCCCGTCAAGCGCTGGCCGGTGACGGGTTCACCGAGCAGGACGTGGACCGCGTGATCGCCGCCCTGGAGGCGATACCCGCGCCGCAGACCGTCCAGGAGCGCACCGCGCCGGCCTGGGCGGCCGTGCAGTCCTGCGGGGAGCGTGCGGCGCGCGGGGCCCTGCAGATCGCGGGCCTGGACACCACGGACGTCGACTGTCTGATCACCAGTCACTCCACCACCCCGGCGCTGCCGGGGCTGGACGTGTCGCTGGCCAACAAGCTCCCGCTCCGGGACGACGTGCTGCTGCTGCCGGCCACACAGTGGGCCTGTATAGCAGGGACTCGTTCGCTGGCGCTGGCGGCGGATCTCGTGGCCGCGGACCCCGACCGGGTGGTCCTGGTCGTGATCGCGGAGGCGCTGAGCACGACGTACCAGCCCGCGGACGACACCCTGGAGTCCTTGATCGTCCGTCTCCTGTTCGCGGACACCGCGGTCGCCGCGGTGGTCACGGGCCGCCCCAGGCCCGAGTCGACGCTGCGGCTGGACGCCTCCTGGAACCACACCCTGCCCGGCACCCAGGACCTGCACCGCCTGGAGACCCGTCAGGACGGCACCCACTTCGTGATGGACCGGCGCGGGCCGCGCGCCGTGCAGGAGACGGTCACCGCGATGTGGGAGTGGCTGCGCCTGCGCTACCAGGACGACCCCGACTCCTGGCACCCCGACGTGCTGCTCGCGCACCCCGGCGGGACGCGCGTGCTGGAGTACATGGAGCAGACGATGCCCGACGGGTGGCCGTCCGGGCTGCTGGAGTACAGCCGGGACAGCTACACCAGCGGCAACCGCGGAGGCGCCGCCGTGTTCGACATCATGCGCAGGGCATACGACGCCGGGCAGGAACCGGGCAGCCGTGCCGTCCTGTACGCGGCGGCCCCGGGCCTGACGGCCACCGCCCTGGAAGGCGAGTGGCTGTAGCCGCGTCACCTCTCGACCGACGCCCAGACCACCTTGCCGTTGTCGGTCCAGCGCACGCCCCACCGGGTGGTGAGGCCGTGTACGACGTGCAGGCCGCGACCGCCGTCGTCGAGGAGCCCGCCCCGGCCCAGCCGCGGCCTGCCGTTGCCGGTGTCGCCCACCTCGCACAGCAGCCCGTGGCCGGTCCTGATCAGCCGAACCGTGAGGGGTCCGCCGGCGTAGCGGACCGCGTTGGCGACCAGCTCGTCGACCACCAGCAGCACCCTGTCCTGGGTCTCGTCCCTGATGCGCCACTGCCCCAGCAGCGCGGAGACCAGCACGCGGGCCCGGGCAGCCGCGTCGACCCGGGCGGGCAGCCGCCAGGTCGCGGTGTCCCCCTTGCGGTAGCCGATCATGCGGGCGAGCAGCAGGGTCACGTCGTCGCGCCGGTGCACGGGCGCGAGCGCCGAGACCACGCGCCGGGCGGCCTGCTGCAGGGCGTCCCAGGGGTGCACCGTGGCCACGGCGTCCGCCAGCCTGGTGATGCCCTCGTCGATCGACAGGGCGGGATCCTCCACCAGGCCGTCGGTGTAGAGGGCGAGCAGTGAGCCCGGGGGTGCGGCGAACGCGTGCACCTCGTACGGCTCCCGCAGCGCGAACTCGGCACCCAGCCCGGGATGGGGGCTCACGGCGACCGGGCGGGCGGGTCCGCCCGGAGGCATCAGGACCGGGGGGAGGTGGCCGGCGCTGGCCAGGGCCACATGGTGGCTGACCGGGTCGTAGACGGCGATGCAGCAGGTCGAGCCGAGGGCGCTGTAGCCGGCCGCCAGCCCGGACTCGGCGTCGTCCAGCAGTGACACGGTCTCGTCCAGGTGCTCCAGCACCTCGTCGGGCGCCAGCCCCGCGGACAGCAGCGCGCGGGCCTCCATGCTCAGCTGTCCCATGGTCGCGGCGGCTCCCAGGCCGTGTCCGACGACGTCACCGACCACCAGCGCGGTACGGCCGTCCGGCAGCGGAAAGCTGTTCACCCAGTCACCGCCGACGCCCGCGCTGTCGGGGGTGGCGGGCTGGTAGATGCTGGCGGTCTCGATGGTGTCGCCGCCGGACCGGGGCAGCAGCCGGCACTGCAGCGCCAGCACCTGGGTGTGCTCGCGCTGGTGCTGACGGGCCAGGTCGACGTGGTGGGAGGTCCTGGCCACCAGTTCCTGAAGGTCGAACAGCTCGCTGTCCTCGAAGGGGCGGTCCGCCCGCCGCCAGACCTCCGCCACCCCCAGGACGACGGGCGGCGCGCCGTCCAGGACGAGCGGTACGCATGCCACGGCCGCCGCCTCGTCGCCGGGCACCAGGGCACGGACCAGCCGCGGACTGCCGAGCACCCGCTCGATCGCTTTCCGGTCGGGTATGACGAGGGCCGGCGCGGCGTCGTCATGCCGTATCGCCTGGGACAGCAGGCGGCTCGCATCGCCGGGAAGGTCGTCGCCCGGGGTCAGATAGCCGTCGGGCCAGGCCCGGTCCGGCACCAGGGCCGCCCGCCGCAGCCGGATGCGGTCCTGCGGCTGCCCCGTGACCACCTCGCCCGTCCAGACGGCGAAGTCGAGGTCGATGGCGGTCACGTCTCCCCAGGCCAGCAGGGACTCCGCCAGTGACTGGGCGGTCTCGCCGACGTCCAGGGAGGTGCCGATCGCGGTCTCGGCGGCGTACAGGTGCAGCCTCCTGGCCATGGCGATCAGGGAGACGGTCAGACCCTCCTGGGGCGCCGCGGCGGCCAGGATGCTCATCGAGACCACCAGCTCCGACCCGTCGCCGCGCCGCAGGCGCTGGACCCGGGCGACGTGCGGCTCGCCGGTCTCGAGGACCTGCCGGAGCCGCCGCGTGACCGTCGGTACGTCCCAGGGGGGCAGCAGATCGACGAAGGGTTTCCCGGTCGCGGCCTCCACCCCTGCGAAGACGGGGGCGTCCAGATTGCAGCGGGTGATTCTCAGGTCCCGGTCCAGGCTGACCGCGCCGAGGATCTGCTCCGGACGGCCGGGGGCCGGATCGGCGGCGGGACGTGGGCGGGCGGCGCCGTCGTCCTGCTGATCGGCGGAACCGGCGGCCGCCGCTCCCTTGCCCGGCATGTACCGCCCCAAGGCGCCGCTGACCATGTCGAACGGCGACGCGGACGAAGGGGAGGGGGTGGAGTCCATGCGACTCTCTCAGCTCGCTCGCCGGCCCCGGCACAGCGCCGGGGACGTATCAGAACCCGGGCGACAGGGCCCCGAGATCCTGACCGCACAGCTCATTCAATAACACCCGCGGCCGCTTCGCCCACATCAGCGGATCACACGCAGGGGGTCGATGCCGGGGGCTCGTCGGGCGAGGGGAGCCGAGGGCACCCGGGACCCGACGACGGCATCACCCGGACCCACCCGGACGTCGGCGAAAGCCAGGCGGGCCCGAGCGCAGCCCGAGCCGCACTCGGCGAATGGAGCTGAGCCGGTCCCGGAGCGGTCACGCCGCCGCGTTCAGCAGGTCGGCGAGTACGTCGGGCCGTTCCAGGGCGATGAAGTGCCCGGCCTTCGGCACCTGCGTGAACCCGGCGGCCGGCAGCAGCTGCCGGTTGGCCTCCCGGTCCGAGGGCCGGGACCAGTCCTTCTCCCCGTAGACGAGATGGACGGGCGACTTGACCTCGGGATAGCGCGAGCGGGCCGCGATGAGACTGGGCAGGGCCTGGTACACGGCCCGCGCGACGGTCGGGTAGCCGGGACGTCCGCCCACCCGCAGGAGCTCGTCCACGTAGTCCGGGCGCAGCGCGCTCTTGTCACCGAGGCCGCCCTGAAGGATCGCGCGGAGAGCGGTCCTGGGCTCCACCCCGGCGATCACCGGCCCCACTCCGGGGGCGAGGACCGCGCTGACGACCACCCGGGCGAGGAGACCGGAGCGGGCGATCCCGCCGCGGAAGTCGTACGTGTTCACCGCGACGACCCGCCGGACGCGCCCCGGGAGATCGGCCGCCGTGGTCAGGGCGAGCACCGCCCCCATGGACTCCCCGACCAACGTCACGTCCTGGAGGTCGAGTCCGGTGAGGAGCCGCTCGACGCCCGCGCGCATGGCCGGCTCGTCGTACGACGCACCCGGCACGATCTCGGAGTGGCCCATCCCCGGCAGGTCGAGGGCGTACACGGTGTAGTGGTCCGCGATCAGCGGGACGAGGAGACGGAAGTGTTCGGCCTGCGTGCGCACGGTGTGCAGCAGGACCAGCGGGGCGCCGGTGCCCGCCTTGAGGTAGCGCAGGGTTCCCTCGCGGCCGTCGAGGCCTGCGCGCGGGGCGAGGGTGTGACTGGTGGTCCCGGGGATGTGGATCGTGGGACGTGACTCCTGGGCGGGCATCTCACCGACTCCTTGTGGGCGAAGGGGCTTACTTCGCCAGCTGGGCGTACAGCCCCGCCAGGTCCCCGGCCAGACCGGCCTTGACCTGCCGCGAGATGTCGTCGGCGAGCACCTCGTACGCACCCGTCTCGATGCCGTCGAGGGCGAGTGCGGCGACCTCACGGGGATCGGACTTGGGCGCGTCGACATCCGCCGCCAGGTCCGTGTCCACGTAACCCACGTGCAGTCCGGTGACACCGATGCCACGCGGCTGCAGCTCCAGGCGCAGCGAGTTCGTCTGCGACCACAGGGCGGCCTTGGAGGCGCTGTAGGAGCCGCCGAGGGCCAGCCAGGAGAGCACCGAGTGCACGTTCAGGATGTGGCCGCCGCCGTTGCGCTCGATGACCGGCACGAAGGCCCGGGTCACGAGCAGCGGGCCGTAGAAGTTGGTCTCGAACTCCCGGCGCACGTCGTCCACCGGCGAGCCGAGGAAGGACGCGCCGACCGCGGCGCCGGCGTTGTTGATCAGCACGGTGACGTCCTGGGCCTGCGCGGCGGCCGCCGCCACGGAGGCCGGGTCGGTGACCTCCAGCGCCACCGGGACGGCGTCGGGATGGGTCACGCCGCGCGGATCGCGGGCGGTGGCGTAGACCTTGCCGGCACCGCGCGCGTACAGCTCTTCCACCAGCGCCTTGCCTATGCCGCGGCTGCCGCCGGTGACGAAGACGTGTGCGCCCTTCAATGCGGTCATGACTACCTCCGGAGAATGCGAAACCGATCGGTTTCCATCTAAGGTAAACCGATCGGTTTCCAGGCGCAAGCCGCCGACGAGAGGGCTTGCACGGGAAAACCGATCGGTTTACGGTGATGAAACTGATCGGTTTCTCGCCGTACGGGCGAGCATCGCACCCGAATCACGAGGAGCACGGATGACTGCCGCGCGCGACACCGAGGGGCAGCCGACGACCCCCGCTCCCAGGCTTCCGGCGAAGCTGGCCGGCCACCCGTCGGTTCAGGCCGTACTCGCCCGGCGGCAGGCCGGTGACGGGGCGCGCCCGCCGGCGGTGATCGACGCGGCCTGGCTGCGCGAGCTGTGCCTGGCGGCCGGTGCGGACGACGCCGCCGCGGTCAGCCTGGACCACCCGGACCTGGCCGGCGAGCGCGAGCACGCGCAGTCCGCGCTGCCCGGCACCCGCACCCTGATAGCGATGGCGGTCCGGATGAACCGCGACAACTGCCGCTCCCCGGCCCGCAGCGTGGCCAACCAGGAGTTCCACCAGACCGACGAGCAGGCCAACCACGCGGCCCGCAGCGTCACCCGGGCGCTCCAGGACGCCGGGTACCGCGCGCTCAATCCGTCCGTCGGCTTCCCGCAGGAGATGGACCGCTTCCCCCGCGAGCGGATCTGGGTGGTGGCGCACAAGACGGTCGCGGTGGCCGCCGGGCTCGGCGTGATGGGCCTGCACCGCAATGTCATCCACCCGAGGTTCGGCAGCTTCGTGCTGCTCGTGACCGTCCTGGTGGACGCGGAGGTGAGCGAGTACGGGCAGGCTCTGGACTACAACCCGTGCATCGACTGCAAGTTGTGCGTCGCAGCCTGCCCGGTCGGCGCCATCGCCAAGGACGGCTCCTTCGACGGCCTGGCCTGCACCACGCACAACTACCGGGAGTTCATGAGCGGGTTCACCGACTGGGCGCAGACCGTGGCCGACAGCGAGGACGCCGCCGACTACCGCTCGCGGGTCACCGACTCCGAGAGCGCCTCCATGTGGCAGAGCCTGTCCTCGCCGCCCGGCTACAAGTCCGGCTACTGCCTCGCCGTCTGCCCCGCCGGAGAGGACGTCCTCGGCCCCTACCTGGACGACCGCAAGAACTTCATGGACACCGTGCTGCGACCGCTCCAGGACAAGAAGGAAACCCTCTACGTCCTGCCGGGCTCCCACGCCCAGGAGTACGCCCGGCGCCGCTTCCCCCACAAGCCCGTCAAGGAGGTCACGGGCGGCTGGCAGCCCCCGGCCAAGCGCTCCGAGGCCTCCTGAGGCCCACCCTGGAAACCGATCAGTTTTCTTCCTCTCGGAATCGAGTTAACCTCGCAGCATGACCACCGAGGCGAAGCCGAGCCCCCGCGAGCGACTGCTGGACGCGGCGGCCACGCTCACCTACCGAGAAGGTGTCGGTATCGGCGTGGACGCCCTGTGCAAGGCGGCAGGGGTGTCGAAGCGCTCCATGTACCAGCTGTTCGAGAGCAAGGACGAACTGCTGGCGGCGAGCCTGGAGCAGCGCGCGGCCGCCTACGTGACGACACTCCTGCCCGCGGCGGACGACGACCGCCCGCCCCGGGAGCGGATCCTGCACGTCTTCGAGCAGGTGGAGTCGGAGTCGGGCGCGCCCGAGTTCCGGGGCTGCCGGTATCTGGCCGTACAGATCGAGCTCAAGGATCAGGGCCACCCGGCGAGCCGGGTCGCCCAGCGGGTCAAGGAGAACCTGACCGGCTTCTTCCGCGCCGAGGCCGAGCAGGGCGGGGCGAGCGATCCCGGTCTGCTGGCCCGGCAGCTCAGCCTGGTCTTCGACGGCGCCAGCGCCCGCGCGGGCATCGGGGCGGACACCCTGCCGGGGCTCGTCGCACCCACGGTGACCACCCTGCTCGACGCGGCAGGCATGCGCTGACGCCTCGCGCTCCAGTGATCACGGCCCGGGTGCGGCGTCCTTCCACACGGTGTGGAAGGCCAGCCGCAGACAGGCCGCGAGGGCCGGGTGTTCGATGAAGAGGGTGGTGGTGGAGCCAGCGCCGGCCACCGGATCCGGCATGTCGCACAGGACGAAAGAGGCGTCGGCTATGACGAGTTTCAGCGGCAGTTCGGGGGCGAAGCGGGCCTCCTCCCCCGCGGCGGCGAAGCGCCGTACGTGCTCCACCGTCTCGGGGTCGTCCAGGGCGTCGTCGAGGTAGATCGCCCGGACGGTGCCGCCGGAGCGGTGCAGCCGGCGGACCACCGTGATGCCCTCGGTGTTGTCCGCGGGCGCCACGAACGGTGGTTTGCAGAAGGTGAGAAGTTCGTGCTGCGCCTGCCGCTGGATGTCGGCGAAGCGCTCGGCGATCGCCTTCGGGTCGCGCAGGATCTCGATGTAGTCCAGCGGATCGGTGTGCTCCCGCCCCTGGGACCACAGTGGCTGCAGCACACCGGCGAGCCCCTGCGAGACCCGCTCCAGGCGGTCGACGGACTCGCGTTGCCGCGCCATCAGCCGGGCGAGGGCCAGCTCGGGTGTGACGGCGGAGTACGTGGTCACGCGGCCGGGGTGAGAGGTGGCCAACTGCCGCCGTACCAGCGCATCCAGCACGTCGTAGACGCGCTGGCGCGGCACATCGGCCTCCCGGGCGACCTCGGCGGCCGTGTAGGAACCACGCCTGACGAGTGCCAGGTAGACCCGTGCCTCGTACCGGGCGAGGCCCAGTGACATCAGGTCGTTGATGGTTCCGTCTTCAAGCTCCATGGCTGCACAAGGTACCTGCCTTCGCAGTGCAGTTGGGGACGAAGGTTTTACCAACCCGCGCTGTTCTCTTCGGCAAACTGTCAATAACCTCATGGGCAGCCACCACTGACCGGGGTGGCACCCAACACAATGCCCGGAACACGGCTCCCCACGGCCACCCCCAACGGAAACCGCTTGTCATGCACGTGACATCAGTCAGCTGTCAGCGCTTCCGGCCGCCGAAACGGAGCCCCCCATCCCCCCACGGAGGGCAGTTCATTGAGTTCTCACCGCAGAAGGAACCTGATACGCCGCGGCGCGCCCGCACTGCTGTCGGCAGCGGCTCTGATCACCGGCGGTCTGGCCGTCGCCTCACAGTCTTCGGCCTTCGCGAACACAACCACCGCGGCGCCCGCCGCCACCACGGTGCACACGCACCGGCTCTGTTCGCAGCCGAGCGAGCCGGGCTACATGGCGTGCCAGGCGGAGGTCCGCACCGACCTCAGGACGCAGAAGTCGCTCGGCCGTCACGACACCCCGAAGGGCTTCGGACCGGCCGATCTGCAGGCCGCCTACAACCTGCCCAAGGACGGCGGCAAGGACGCCACGGTCGCGATCGTCGACGCGAACGACGACCCGAACGCCGAGAAGGACCTGGCGGCCTACCGCTCCCAGTACAACCTCCCGGAGTGCAGCACGAGCAACGGCTGCTTCAAGAAGATCGACCAGGACGGCGGCACCAACTACCCGGCGCCGGACGCCGGTTGGGCCGGTGAGATCTCCCTCGACGTCGACATGGTCAGCGCGGCCTGCCCGCAGTGCCACATCCTGCTCGTCGAGGCCAAGTCCGCCAACATGGACGACCTCGGCGCGGCCGTGAACCAGGCCGTCAAGCAGGGCGCCAAGTACGTCTCCAACAGCTATGGCGGCAGCGAGGAGGCCGCGGACACCGCCTCGGACGACCAGTACTTCAAGCATCCCGGTGTCGCCATCACCGTCAGCTCCGGTGACAGCGGCTACGGCGTCGAGTACCCGGCCGCCTCGCAGTACGTCACCGCCGTCGGCGGCACCTCGCTCAAGAAGGACAGCAGCACCCGCGGCTGGTCCGAGTCCGTGTGGGGCACCTCCGCCGGCGGCAACGGAGCGGGCTCGGGCTGCTCGGCATTCGACGCCAAGCCGTCCTGGCAGAAGGACAGCGGCTGCGCCAAGCGCGCCGTCGCCGACGTGGCGGCCGTCGCCGACCCGGCCACCGGGCTCGCCGTCTACGACACCTACCAGGCCAGTGGCTGGAACGTGTACGGCGGCACCAGCGCCTCCTCGCCGTTCATCGCCGGCGTGTACGCCCTCGCGGGCACTCCCGGCAATGACGTTCCGGCTGCGTACCCCTACGCCCACCCGGACAAGCTGAACGACGTCACCGACGGCGCCAACGGCTCCTGCAGCGACTACCTGTGCAAGGCGGGCAAGGGTTACGACGGCCCGACCGGCCTCGGCACCCCGAACGGTGTCGCGGCCTTCACCAAGTAATACGCGCGACAAGGGCCCGGGTCACCGACCCGGGCCCTTGTCGCGGTTACGACGTCACCAGTTGACGGCGTCGTCCATCGACTGCTGCCAGTACGTGACCTTCAGCGAGTCGTCGACGTAGACGCCCTTCGCGGGCAGCGACGGGTGCGCGCCCTTGCCGACACTCCCGGTCATGGAACGGCTCTGGAAGTACACCGTCAGGGACTTCGAGGTGTAGCCGTGCGAGCCGCTGCCGTCGGTCGCGGACAGGTTCACCGAGGCGTACCCGGACTGACCCGGCTCCAGCGTGACCACGGCCTGCGGCTGCGAGTCGTCGATGACCGGCGGCACGGACTGCGACTGCCCGAACTGCACGGCCGGGTAGCCATAGAGGAAGCAGGTCCTGCTGCCCGTGTTGGTCACCGTCAGCAGCATGTGGTTCACCGGGCGGGTCAGCGGAGCCGCGACCGTCCTGGTGTTGGAACCCTCACAGGTCACCGGCTTGTTGGAGGACCTCTGCGCCTTCGACGCCGAGGCACCGGTGGTGGACTTCGAACCGATGGTGGAACCGGTGGTGGACTTGCCACCGGAGGAGCCCGTCGAGCCCGTGGAACCCGTCGAGCCCGAGGAACCCGAAGACGATCCCGCGGAGCCGGTCGAGCCCGTGGAGTTGGAGTCCGCGCCCGACGAGGCCCCACCGGACGAAGAGCCCGTGGAGGTGGACGCCGCCGAGCCCTCGTCGTGGGTGCCCGTGCCGTTGTTGCACGCGGTCAGGGAGAGTGCGGCGAGAACGGCGGTCGCGGCGGCGGCTGCCAGACGGGTGCGGGAGGTGCGGAGACCGGACATGTTGCTGTGCCCCTTCGGTGTTCGGGTGACGGTGGTGATTGGATGACCGAAGCTTGTGAGGTGATCCGTCCCAACTGCCACGGATGACGGGGAGTTGGGGACACTGGAACACCGAAACGCGTTCTGACCAGGGGGAACGCAGTAGGCCTGGAACGCGGGACTGGGACACGAGGGGATGGGGAAACAGGTGCCGGGGGCAACAGGGGCCGATGGAACGGAGGCGTTCGCGCAGCTGCTGCGGGAGCTCAAGGACCGGTCGGGACTCAGCTACGGGACGCTCGCCAAGCGGCTGCACATGAGTACGTCGACGCTGCACCGCTACTGCAACGGCAGCGCGGTGCCGGTCGAGTACGCGCCGGTGGAGCGCCTGGCGAGGGTCTGCCGGGCGACGCCGCAGGAGCTGGTGGAGCTGCACCGGCGCTGGATCCTGGCGGACGCGGCACGAGGACGCCGGGCGGAACAGAGCGAAGCCGTCGAGACGGTGGACCCCGGCCCGGCGGCATCGCCCGAGAGCGAGCGGGAGGGCGAGGGCAGGGCCGACGACGTCGACGAGCCGGTGGTCGTCGCACCGCGCGCGCTCACCCCGCCCGGCCGTCCACGTCATCGCCGTACCGTCCTGATGGCGTCCGCCGCCGCGGCAGCCGTACTGGGAGTCGTCGCGCTCACCGTGCACCCGGGCTTCGGCGGCGGGAACAACACGGCGGACCGGCAGGAGGTCGGCGCGGGCGCCACGACCGGCGGCACGGCGGACACCGGGACGCCGTCGGCCACCTCGTCCCCGAGCGCGAAGGACCACCAGCCGTCCGCGTCGGCCACCGCCTCCCCCGCCGCGTCCGGGACGGCCGGGTCCGGCAAGGGCCCGGACGGGTCCACCGGCGGCTCCGCCACCGGCGCCGTCCCGCTCACCGTCGGCACCCGCCCCTACGTCTACGACAACCCGTGCAGCCAGTACTTCCTGGTCGACAGCGAACCCGCGCAGGTCGGCCCGCCGGCCGGCGAGCAGGACGCCCCGCGCTGGGCCGCCGCGTACGGGGCGGTGTCCTCGGGCGAGCAGGAGGTCGCCCTCACGGTGCAGGGCACCGGCGCGGAGACCGTCGTCCTGGAGGCGCTGCACGTCCGCATCCTCAGCAAGGGCACGCCGCTCGCCTGGAACGACTACTCGATGGGCGTCGGCTGCGGCGGTGGCGTCGAGACCAAGTCGTTCGACGTCGACCTCGACAACGGCAGCCCCACGGTCACCGTCAAGGGCGGCCAGCGCGACTTCCCGTACAAGGTCAGCGAGTCCGACCCGGAGGTCTTCTACGTCGTCGCCCACACCAAGGCCCACGACGTCCGCTGGGACCTCACCCTGGACTGGTCCAGCGGCGGCCGCCGCGGCACCGTCCACATCGACAACTCCGGCACCGCGTTCCGCACCAGCGCCGACGCGGGCCGCCCGGGTTACGACTACCCGCTGGGCGGCAGCGAGTGGATCAAACGGGAGAGCTGACCGTCAATCGGCAGAGTTGAAGCCCAATCAGGAAAGTTGCCGGTCAATCGGGAGGTAAAGGGTTCGACATCGTCCCTTCAACGGTCTTGAACTGTGCATGACTCGTTCGATGGGATGCGCGGAGACCACTTCGGGATCACCCCGTGAGACCGAGCCCTTCGCGAACCCGTTTCGCGAATCCACTTCGTGATACTCCGAATCCAGGGGGATTCATGCACATAGCCCGTATCGGGCTGGGCGTCGCGGCTGCCACGTCCGTCGCCGCCCTCGCGGTCACCGCACTGGGGACCGCCGCACCCGCCGCCGTACCGCACACCCTGGCGGTACCGGCCGTCGCCGGGAACACCCTGGTCCACAGCGTGAGCAGCCCGCTGACCAGCGAGCAGTGCCAGGCCAAGTGGCACATCAACTGCTACACCCCGCTCCAGTACCGCAAGGCGTACGACCTGAACGCCCTCTACCGCAAGGGCGTCACCGGCAAGGGCCGCACCATCGTCATCGTCGACTCGTTCGGCTCCCCGACCGTCCAGCACGACCTCGACGTCTACAGCCACCAGTTCGGCCTGCCCAGCACCAAGGTGAAGGTGGTCAAGTGGGGCCACGTCCCCGCCTTCGACCCCAAGAACTCCGACATGACCGGCTGGGCCGGCGAGACCACCCTGGACGTCGAGCTGGCGCACGCGGTGGCACCCGCGGCCAAGATCGTCCTGGTGGAGACGGCGGTCGCCGAGACCGAGGGCACCACCGGTCTGCCGGAGATGATGGACGCCGAGAAGCACCTGATCGACCACGGTGTCGGCGACGTCATCAGCCAGAGCTTCGGCGCCACGGAGAACACCTTCCCCGGCTTCGACCAGGGCGACTTCTCCAGCATCAAGAAGCTGCGGTACGCCTTCCAGGACGCGAACCGCAAGAAGGTGACCGTGCTGGCGGCCTCCGGTGACGGCGGCGCGACCGACAGCATGGCGGACGGCAAGACGTACTACAAGAAGCGCGTCAACTCCTGGCCCTCCTCGGACCCGCTGGTCACCTCGATCGGCGGCACCGAGCTGCACCTGAACGACGCGGGCGACCGCGTCAAGCCGGACAGCGTCTACAACGCCTCCGAGCACGACTTCGGCGCCGGCGGTGGCGGCCAGTCCCACGTGTTCACCCGCCCGTCCTTCCAGAACGGCGTGAAGAACGTCGTCGGCACCCGCCGCGGCACCCCGGACATCTCGATGGCCGCCGCGGTCAACGGCGGTGCCTGGATCTACTCCAGCTACGACCCGACCGCCGTCGGCTGGGACGTCACCGGCGGCACCAGCGAGGCCACCCCGATCTTCTCGGGCATCGTCGCGCTCGCCGACCAGGCGGCCGGCCACCGGGTGGGCAACATCCAGCAGGCCCTGTACGGCCTCTACGCCCACAACGCGAAGGCGAACGGCATCGTCGACGTCAACGACGGCACCGACAACAGCTACCAGGGCGTGACCGGCTACAAGGCTGTCAACGGCTACGACCTGGCGACCGGCGTCGGCACCGTGGACGCCCTCAAGTTCGTCCCGGCCCTCGCCAAGGCGAGCAGCCGCGGCTGACACCTCTTGCACGGCATGAACGGCCCGGGTCCGGCACCCGGGCCGTTCGTGTGCCCCCAGTACTTCCGACATCACGCGAGCCGCTCAACTCCCGCGATTCCCATGCGTCGTTCTGCGCCACGCCGTGAACCACCGCCTGACCGGTTCTACGGCCCGACCGACGCGCCGGCCGGACTCAGACCGTGGCCTCGCCGACGTCCGTACGCGAGAGGGCGAGGTAGCCGACGAAGCCGAGGATGGCGACCGTCCAGGACAGGGTGACCGGGCCAAGGCCCAGGGCCAGTCCGCCCCGGTTGTGGCCCATGGCCATCCAGTCGGCGACGGAGGCCCCGAGCGGACGGGTGATGACGTACGCCGACCAGAAGGCGGTCACCGCGTTCAGGCCGCTCCAGCGGTGGGCGACGGCCGGTACGGCGATGGCGGCGGCGTAGACGACGGCCGAGCCGAGGTAGCCGAGGCCGATCGTGGCCGTGAGGTCGCCCGCGGCGGTGCCGAGGGCGAAGGTGGCGAGGACCGCCGCCCAGTAGAAGGCCTCGCGGCGCCGGGTGTGGATGCTGTGGATGGAGAGGGTGCCCTCGCTGCGGTACCAGAGGACGAAGACGGCGGCCAGCGCCACCATGAAGAACGGCGTCGAGATCAGATACGGCACCCCGAGGGCGACATGCAGCACGTCGGCGGCCATCGTGCCGAACACGCTGACCGCCACGATCGCCGTCCAGTAGATCCAGGCGACGTACCGGCGAACGGCGAACTGCACCACCAGGGCGGCCACGAACGCGATGCCGCCGATGCCCACCGCGGGGACCGGGCCGAGCGCGTGCGCCATCCAGTCGGAGGCCGTCTCGCCCATGCCGGTGGTCAGCACCTTGATGATCCAGAAGTAGACGGTCACCTCCGGCACCTTGCTCGCCGCATGCCGTACGCGACCCGTGTGCTGCCCGTGCGGCGAGGGCTGCACGGGCCGGTCGGAGGTGAGGTGATCTGTGCTCATGGCAGGCACGATGACATGACGAACGGCCGTCGTCACAGGCCCCTTTGCCAGAGTTTTGGCGCTTGCAGTCCACGAGTTGCCCGAGCCCCGTCCGAGCCTGAAAGCAACCTGAACGGGACGGCAGATGCGCTGGTCACGGACGTACGTCGGGTGGTAGGTCCGCCAGTCCCGTCGCGCGGCCCTCCTCGTCCCACCGGACCACCAGGATGCGCTCCACGGCCTCGCGGTCGAGAGGCCCGAACACATGCGGGAACAGGGTGCTCTCGGCGACTCCCGGCGGCGGTGCGGGATCCGCCGCCTCCCACACGCACTTCGCGCTCAGCCGGGCCTCGTCGAGCAGCAGCGCGAGCAGCGGCCGGGGAGCGCTGCCGTAGAACGCGTTGACGATCTTGAGCGTGGTCGGCTCGTCGGGGGAGCAGTGGACGAAACCGTCCTCGACCAGGGAGGCAGGGGCGTAGGGCCGGTCGGGACTCGCGTTCCACTCGGCGCTCGGCACGACGTGATAGATCATGGCCGAGTTATACCCCACCATCGGGCCACCACCTGTGCTACGGTGCCAAATGGCAGTTTTGGTTACCAGAGACTTTTGAGTGCTCTTCGACCTTCCGTCGGCGAGCACTCTTTTTTGTTGAGGGAGATTCCGTATGGCATCCGGCACCGTGAAGTGGTTCAACTCGGAAAAGGGATTCGGCTTCATCGAGCAGGACGGCGGCGGCGCCGACGTCTTCGCCCACTACTCGAACATCGCCACCCAGGGCTTCCGTGAGCTTCACGAGGGCCAGAAGGTGACCTTCGACGTCACGCAGGGCCAGAAGGGCCCGCAGGCCGAGAACATCCTTCCCGCCTGACGCTGACGCGTACGTACCACGTGGCTGGGGCCCGCACTCTTTGGGTGCGGGCCCCGGCTCGTTGCGTTTTCCCCGCACTCCGCTCCATTCTCCATCGCACCCTTCACTTCGAATTCTTGATCCGTTCCTTCGGTTTCTTCGGCTACTTCTTGCGAATCCTCATGCGGTCCGTCCGCTCGGAGGCATTCCTCGATACGTGCCGCATCGAGGAGGCTTCCGCATGAACCGCACAGCTCGTACGCATACGAACAAGAGATCCACCCGTTCCCGTACGGCGGGCCGGGGCCGCCCCGCCGCGTCCGGCGGCGAGTTCGCGCTGCCCGTCACCGTCACCCCGGCGCTGCCGCCCGTCGAGGACTTCGCCGAACTCGACATGCCCGAGCGCCTGTTGACGACACTCGGCGCCGAGGGCGTGACCGCCCCGTTCCCGATCCAGGCCGCGACGCTGCCGAACTCCCTCGCAGGCCGGGACGTCCTGGGCCGCGGGCGCACCGGCTCGGGCAAGACGCTCGCCTTCGGTCTCGCCCTGCTGGCCCGGACCGCAGGACAGCGGGCGGAGCCCCGGCAGCCGCTGGCCCTCGTCCTCGTACCCACCAGGGAACTGGCCCAGCAGGTCACCGACGCGCTCACGCCGTACGCCCGCGCGCTGCGGCTGCGGCTCGCGACCGTGGTCGGCGGGCTGTCGATCGGCCGCCAGGCGGGCGCCCTGCGCTCCGGGGCCGAGGTCGTCGTGGCGACACCCGGCCGGCTCAAGGACCTCATAGACCGGGGCGACTGCCGCCTGGACCAGGTCGCGATCACCGTCCTGGACGAGGCCGACCAGATGGCCGACATGGGCTTCATGCCGCAGGTGACCGCGCTCCTCGACCAGGTACGCCCGGGCGGCCAGCGACTGCTGTTCTCGGCGACGCTGGACCGCAACGTGGACCGCCTCGTCCGCACGTATCTCCACGACCCCGTCGTCCACTCCGTGGACCCGTCCGCGGGCGCCGTCACCACGATGGACCACCATGTGCTGCACGTGGAGGACGAGGACAAGCACGCCACCACGACCGAGATCGCCGCCCGTGACGGGCGCGTGATCATGTTCCTGGACACCAAGCACGCGGCGGACCGGCTGGCCAAGAAGCTGCTGGCCGTCGGGGTGCGCGCGGCGGCGCTGCACGGCGGCAAGTCGCAGAACCAGCGCACCCGTACCCTCGCCCAGTTCAAGGACGGCCAGGTCAGCGTGCTGGTGGCCACGAACGTGGCGGCCCGCGGCATCCACGTCGACAACCTCGACCTCGTCGTCAACGTCGACCCGCCCGGCGACCACAAGGACTATCTGCACCGGGGCGGCCGCACGGCACGCGCCGGCGAGTCCGGCACCGTCGTCACGCTGGTCCTGCCCCACCAGCGCCGCGAGGTGTCCCGTCTGATGGCCGACGCCGGCATCACCCCGCGGACCACCCGGGTCCGCTCCGGCGAGGCGGAACTGAGCCGTATCACCGGCGCCCAGGCCCCGTCGGGCGTACCCGTCGTCCTCACTCCGCCGGCCGCTCCCGAGAGCCGCCCGGCGCGTACGGGAGGTCCCGCCCCGCGGGCCCGGCGCGGCCGCCCGGCCCAGCAGGGCCGCCGCCGGTCTCCGGGCAGGGGCGGCAACGGGGCCAAGGGTGCCGGCGGCGCCAAGGGGAACGGCCGCTGAAAGGTGCCCGGGACGCTCCGGCGTCCCGGGCGGTGCGGAGGGCTACTTCAGGCCGATGGCCGCACAGTCCGCCGCGTACTTCGCGGTGCAGATGTCATTGACGGTGTAGACGCCGTCCTTGATCACCGTGGACCTGATGTTGTTCCTCGTGAGTGCGACGACGGAGACCAGCATCGCCGGGATGGCCTTCTGGGTGGGGCTGTCGACCGAGTCCTGGGTCAGCGCGTCGAACTCGAGGTTCTTGCCCTGCACCTTGTCCACCGCCATCTCCGCGGCGCCCGTCGCCTCCAGCAGGAACGACTTGTACACCGTCATCGTCTGCTCGCCCGCGACGATCCGCTGCACCGCGTCCAGGTTGGCGTCCTGCCCGGTGACCAGCGGCATCTTGGTGGCGCCCGCCGCCTTGAGCGCGTCGATGGAGGCGCCCGCCATGCCGTCGTTGGCCGAGTAGACGGCTGCTATGTTGCCGAGCCCGACGGACTGGATGGCCTTGGTCATGTTCGCCTTGGCGACCGAGGGCGACCACTTGTCGGTGTCGTACGACTTGACGATGTTCACCCGGCCCTTCAGCTCGCTGAGCGCGCCGTCCTTGACGAGGGCCGTGTTCGGATCGCCGGGGTCGCCGTTCATCATGACGACCTTGCTGGAGGCGGCCTTCTCGCCGAGCGCGTCGGCGATGGCACGGCCCTGCACCTGCCCGACGAGCTCGTTGTCGTGAGAGATGTACGCGTCGATCGGCCCTTGTGCGAGCCGGTCGTACGCGATCACGGGTATCCCGGCGTCCTTGGCCTTCTGCACATCGGGCGCGATGGCCTTGGCATCCACCGCGTCCACCAGGATGACGTCGACCTTGGCGTCGATCATGTCCCCGAACTGCTTACTCTGCTTGCCCACGCCGGCACCGGCGTTGGCGTAGCGGACCTTGCCCTTGCCATGGGTGAGGGAGGCGACCCGCTCCTTGATCAGGGGGTAGTCGAACTTCTCGAACCGCGCGGTGTCGGTGTCGGGCAGCAACAGCCCCACCGTGATGTCGTCACCCTTCTTCGGACTGGCGGAACTGCTGCCCCCACTGACGCTGTCGACGACACCGCACGAGGAGAGAAGGAGCGCCGAGGCGGCGGCGAACACGGGGACGACGGCGAAACGACGCACGCCGGTTCTGCGGGGGGTGTGAACCATCACTTGCAGGTGCCTTCCGGGCAGTGGAGGAGCGGACCACCGGGTGAGCAAGAAGCCAACGGGCCCGTGGAGACCACGTCAAGACATCCGGTTGTCATCCCTTCAACTTCCTACGGAATCTCCTCATCCGGCGCGTGTATCGGGCCTCTGCGCACGACGGGCCGGCGTGGGAACCCCGGCCCCCCGGAATATAGGAGCACAGTTTATGGAGGCGTACTTCTGTATTCAGGGCCGAGGCCACCGACGCCGAGTCGCTGAGACGGATCAGCGCCGCCCTGACCACACACCTCAGCCCCGCCAGCCCTTTCCACTTCGCCAACTGGGCGGAGGCCGTCGATGCGCTGCTCGCTCTCGGCTCCGAGCGGCCCGTACCCGTGGTGATCGACGAGTTCCCGTACCTCGCCAAGGCCAACCCGGAGCTGCCCTCGATCATCCAAGAGGCGCTGCGGCCGCTGCGTGACCAGCGCACCGGTTCCCGAACCAGGCTGCTGTTGTGCGGTTCGGCGCTCTCCTTCATGGGGCGGCTGCTGTCGGGCAACGCCCCGCTGCGCGGACGGGCCGGACTGGAGTTGGTCGTCCGCCCGCTCGACCACCGCCTCGCGGCCGAGTTCTGGGACATCACCGACCCTCACCTGGCCATGAAGGTGAACGCTGTCGTCGGCGGCACGCCCGCCTACCGGCGCGAGTTCGCGCGTGGAGACACTCCTGCGGGACCGGACGACTTCGACGACTGGGTCGTCCGCACCGTCCTCAATCCCGAGACCCCCCTCTTCCGCGAGGCCCGCTGTCTGCTCGCCGAGGAACCAGGTCTCCGCGACACCGCCCTGTACCTGTCCGTCCTGGCCGCCGTCGCCGACGGCAACGCCACCCGCGGGGGCATGGCCGGCTGTCTGGAACGCAAGGCCACCGACATCGCGCACCCCGTCAACGTCCTCGAAGATGCGGGACTGCTCCACCGTGACGCCGACGTGTTCCGCGACAACCGGCCCACGTACCGAATCGCCGAGCCGCTGATCGGCTTCCACCACGCCATCATGCGCCCGGTCTGGGACCAGCTCGAACGTCCTGGCAGTGCGGCACGGGTCTGGCGGCCGGCCGCCGACGCTTCGTCAGCAACGTCCTGGGACCTCATTTCGAACAGGTCTGCCGCGACTGGGCTCTCCACCACGCGGACCCGGAACTCCTGGGCGGTCTGCCCGCCCGCGTCGGGCACGGCGTGGTCCACGACCCCAAGGTCCGCGTCGGCCACGAGGTCGACGTGGCGGTGACCGGCATCGCCGACGCCGGCAGACCTCCGCTGCTGGCCATCGGGGAGGCCAAGTGGAACGACACCATGGGCATGGCCCACCTCGACCGCCTCCGGCACATCCGCGACCTCATCGCCCAGGCCGGCCGCTACGACACGAGCCGCACCCGGCTCATCTGCTTCAGCGGAGCACACTTCAACGACAAAGCACACACCATCGCCGAGTCCGACCCCGACGTCCAACTGATCGACCTGGCAACCCTTTACGGCCAGGCCTGAACGCCCGACGCAGGGGACAGGGCCGAATTCCCGGCGCCCTTGGGCCGACCCCGCTGCGCCTACGGCGCCGGGGTCGGCCCCTGCAGAACGATGCCTCCGGCGGAGGATCGGCCGGCACCTGGGTGGAGGGGACCGTTCGACCTAGATCGTCGGGTACTCGAGCACGTTGCCGTTCGGGCAGTTGTTGGAGTGGACGGGAACGAAGTCGGTCAGAATCGGCAGCACCGACACTTCTGCCCCTTCCAGCCCGCAGACGGAGCCCGGCGCGAAGGTCCAGTGGGGGGTCGACTTGTCGTCCGCATGAGCAGGGAGTGCCATGGCGACAGCGGCCACGGCCAGCGTGGCGGTCATGATGATCTTTCGCATGCTCGCTCCAACGACCATGCCAATCACCGGACACGGCTCACCATGGGCGTGTCCCCCACGTGCCCGAACCAGCGAGCAGCAACTCTCCAGCAATGGCCGCCAGAAGGGTCAGGTAACTGTAAAGAACCTTGACAGACAAATGGTCTAGTCCAAATATGGTCGTCTGTTCGCCCCCACGCACCCCTTCCTCTCCGCCGTCCCCCTGGGAGCGTCAATGAGACGACCGCGTCCTGCTCTTCGTGCGTTGCTGTCCTGCATCACCGTGACCGGCCTGTCGGCCGGTCTCGTCGCGCTCGGGGGAGGTGGGGCGTTCGCGGCGGATGCCGTGCCCGCGCGGCCAGTTGCGCCCATGCCCGCCCATGTCGCCGCGCCGTACTTCGAGGCGTGGACCGGGCAGAGCCCGGCCCAACTCGCCGCCGCCTCCGACAACAAGTACCTGACCATGGCGTTCCTGCAGACGGATGCCGCCGGTTCGTGCACCGCGTACTGGAACGGCGACACCACCCAGCCCGTCTCGAAGGGGACCTTCGGCGCCGACATCGCGGCCATCCAGGCCCGCGGCGGCAACGTCGTCCCGTCCTTCGGCGGCTACGGCGCCGACACCACCGGTACCGAACTCGCCGACAGCTGCACCAGCGTCGACGCCGTCGCCAAGGTCTACGAGAGCCTGGTGACGACGTACGGGATCTCGCGGATCGATCTCGACGTCGAGGCCGACTCCATCAACAACACCGCCGGGATCGACCGCCGCAACAAGGCCATCGCCCAGGTGCAGCGGTGGGCCGAACGCACCGGGCGGCGCGTACAGTTCTCCTACACCCTGCCCACGACCACCACCGGGCTCGCGCCGAACGGCGTGGCCCTGCTCAAGAACGCCGTCGACAACCACGCGCGTGTGGACGTCGTCAACATCATGACGTTCGACTACTGGGACGGCGCCACCCATGACATGGCCGCCGACACCGAGACCGCCGCGGCGGGGCTCGTCGGGCAACTCGCCGCGCTCCACCCCGAGAAGAGCCAGGCCAAGCTCTGGCACATGGTCGGTGTCACCGAGATGCCCGGCATCGACGACTTCGGGCCTCAGGAGACGTTCACCACCCAGGACGCGGTGAAGGTCGAGCAGTGGGCCGAAGCGAAGGGCATCAACACCCTTTCCTTCTGGGCGCTTCAGCGGGACAACGGCGGGTGCGTGGGCACCGCCGGCTCCAACTCCTGCTCCGGGATCGCGCAGGACACCTGGTACTTCAGCCACGCCTTCGAGCGGTTCACTCGCCGATAGGCCACAGAGGCTCAGCACGGCAACCGCGCCCGCACCTCCCACCCGTGACCGGCCCCTTTCCGGGGGCCGAAGGGTGCGTCCCCGGCGACTGTGACCAGCGCCACGAACGCTCGCATCACCTGGAAGTTCCGGCGCTGACCTGGTCGTTCGACCGCGGTGTGCGAGACGTGCAGAGAATCCGCGCAGGAGAAGCACACAGACCTCACACAGTCTTTCGAAACCCTCGTTACCGTTGCAGCCCGTTCGAACCCCCATGCATCTTTGGTGCATCTCCCCGTGCGAAGGGTCAGGAAGACAGCGGATGGACTACTGCTCCTCATGCCGCCGGCACCTCAACGGCGCCCTGGTGTGCCCCGGTTGCGGTGCCTACGCCCCCGACATCGCACCGGTGACCTCCCACGGCCGCCCCGCCCCGGCGCCCGCCGCGACGGCGATGTGGCCGGAGGTGGAAGAGCCCCCGGAGACCGACGCACACGGTGACGGCGAAACCGGCGCCGCGGCCGCGACACCCCTGTCGGAGGGACGGGCCGCCCGGCGCAGGCAGCGGGCCCGCTGGAAGAAGAACCAGCGCAAGGCCGTGGTCGCGACCGCCGTGGCACTCGTCGGCGGCGGCCTGACCGTCGCATCGATGGACCACGGTTCCGGCCACCGCTCCGAGGCGGCGACGGCGACGGACCTGTCCAGCATGGGCTCCGAGGGCGGGGCCGCGGACCAGAACGCCCAGCTCCCGCCGGCCGGCACGGGCAAGCACCGCAAGCCCGACGCCACGCCCGACCGCTCCGCCGCGTCCGGCGGGGCTCAGCAGCGTTCCGGGGTCACCGCGTCCCACACCGATTCGGCGCGGACGCAGCCGTACACCGCGGCCGCGCACTCGACGCCTGCGACGAAGCCCGCCCAGCAGGGCTCCGTGGCCACCGTGAACACGCCCTCCGTCGACACGAAGCCCGTCACCGGCGGCACGACGACGAGCAAGACCCCGTCCGCGACGCCCACGGGCAGCACGGGTTCGGGCACGTCGAGCACCTCCGGGTCCTCCGGGTCCTCCGGAACGTCGGGGTCCTCCACCACTTCGGGAACGTCCCAGTCGGGCAACACGTCCTCGGCGACCTCCCCGTCGGGGATCTGCGTACTCGGTCTGCTGTGCGTCAGCTGACCTGAGCTTCACGCGCACCGTGACCCTGGCCGTGACCGGCCAGGGTCAGCTCTTTTCCATCTGGCTTTGCCCTACGGCCGGTCCGGATGCCGCTCCTGTACGGCGGTGACGGCGCGGACGACGAAGATGCCGGCCACGGCCGCGCCGACGACCGCCGCGTCGGACGCCAGGAGCTGCCACACGTGCGTGTAGGCGCGGGCGATGATCTCATCGGTGTCGTCGCCGTACATGAGGCCGACTCCGCTGAGCATGCCGATCAGCCACAGGCCCCACCACACGTTCAGGGAGCGGGGCAGCCGCTCGCCGGGGGCGCCGGCGCGGTAGGCGTCCGCGATGATGCCGCGGGGGAACCACAGGTTGACGACGGGCACCACCCAGCCGAGGTAGACCCACAGCCCGGAGTAGCGCTGCCTGGTCCCGGAGAGCTCGCGCGCGTTGTCCCGGACACGCCCCGTCCACACCAGGAACGCGATCGCGCAGACCGCCGCCGCGAAGCCGGACACCGTGGTGACGAGGTGGTACGAGTCCTCCAGCGAGGTCAGCGGACGGTGCACCCCGTCACCCTGGTCCGGCGGCCCGGAGGCCGGCTCCCCCGCCATCGCGAGCCGGATCTGCCATACGCCCCGCGCCGCCCATCCGAGGCCGGCCAGGGCAAGAGCAGCCATGGTGACGAGACCTGCCGCTCGGACCGGTTGCAGGGTGGGGGCGGGAGCAGCAGCGGGGGGTGCTATGTGGTCGTTCACCGGGGCATCCTCGCCGACGACGAGCGACGACCGCCACATCGACATGCCTGGCGGCGGGCCT
This sequence comes from Streptomyces sp. NPDC051172, assembly GCF_040682555.1. NCBI lineage: Bacteria > Bacillati > Actinomycetota > Actinomycetes > Kitasatosporales > Streptomycetaceae > Streptomyces > Streptomyces sp. NPDC051172. The sequence continues at coordinate 126,728 of NZ_JBFBBE010000013.1, read as the reverse complement.
TCACCGGTCTTCCACCTACCGGGAGGGCGCACGGTGCGGGCCCAATTCCCGCAGTACGTCGGCGAGTTGGTCAGCGGTAAGGGCGGATCCCGGGAGCGACTCCGGTGCCGGGCGCAGGCTGTCGAGGAACAGGGCGAGGGGGCGGCGCCAGGTGTCCGGTGCGGTCGCGGCGGTCAGGGCCGGGACGGCGCGGCCCAGCGCGGCCAGCGCGAACAGGACGTCCTGCGTGGTGACATCCGAGCGGATCGCGCCCTCCTCGCGCCCGCGCGCCAGCAGCAGTTCCAGCGTCTCCCGGTTGTGTGCATGCACGTCGTCCAGGGCCTCGACGCCCTGGACGTGGGTGGTCATCAGGTCGTTGGTGCCGCGGTCGGCGGCCAGGGTGTGGAAGACGGCCCGGAGGTAGGTGTGGAGGCCGGTCCAGGTGTCGGGGGCCGTCCGGGCCAGCTCGCCCGCGGCGACCGTCTCGCCGAGCTGGTCGCGGAAGACGGCGTCGATGAGGGCGGCACGGGTCGGGAAGTGCCGGTAGAGCGTCGCGTTGCCGATCCCCGCCCGGCGGGCGATCACGTCCAGCGGCGCCTGCAGCCCCTGCTCGGTGAACACCTCGTGGGCCGCCTCCACCAGGAGCTCGCGGTTCCGGCGCGCGTCGCGCCGCTGCGGTCCCGTTCCACGACCCGCGCCGACGCTCATCATCACCCTCCGGAGGAATAAGTGGGGAGCACTCCCCGGAACTGATGTTATCGTCGGAAACCGAAACGGGGAGCAGTCCCCATTTACTGTCTCGGGGTGTGACGTGAGCGGAAGAGGAAGCGGTACGGCACTGGTACTGGGCGGCGGAGGCCCCGTCGGGGGCGCCTGGCTGACCGGCGTACTCGCCGGACTCGCGGACGCCGGACTCGACCTCGACCGGGCCGACGTGGTGATCGGCACCTCGGCCGGCGCGGTCTTCGGCTCCCGGCTGGCCTGTGGTCAGCCCCCGCGCGAGCTGTACGAACGCCAGCTCTTCGGCGCCGATCGCATCGAGTTGGACGTCTCCGCCGCCCAGACGCTCCGCTTCCTCCGGGCCGCCCTGGGCTCCCGGAACCCCGAGCGCTCGATACGACGCCTCGGCCGCGCCGCGCTCGCCGCCCGCACCCCAGCCGCGGCCGACATGCACGACGCCGTACGGGAGTTGCTGCGCGGAGCGACGGACTGGCCCGCGCGGGCCTTGCGGATCGCCGCGGTCGACGCCGTGACCGGGGAGGTGGCGGCCTTCGACGCGGACGCGAAGGTGGGGCTCGTCGACGCGGTGGCCGCCAGCTGTGCCGTCCCGCTGGTCTGGCCGCCGGTCGCGCTGGCCGGCCGCCACTGGATCGACGGCGGCAGCCGCTCCACGGCCAACCTCCAACTGGCCCGCGGATACGGTCGGGTGCTCGCCGTGGTCCCGATCCCGAACGCGGTCGGCCCCCACCCGGGCGCGCGCGGGCAGGCAGCCGAACTCACCGCCCACGGGGCCGCCGTGTCCCTCATGTGCCCGGACCGCGACGCACGCCGGGCGATGGGCCGCAACATGACGGCGAACGCACGCGTCCCGGACGCGGCCCGCGCGGGATTCTCCCAGGCGAAGGCGCTGGCAGAGTCGGTGGCGCAGGTGTGGCAGGCGTGACCGCCGCTCAGGAGAGGCATCGCCTTCGCTCAGGAGCGCGCTCAGGAACGCGCTCAGGAAAGGGAACGCCGCGACCCTCCGCGCCAAGGGGCCCGTACACCGTGTCCTGGTTCCGGGCAGCGGGGAGTGCCGGCCGGTCGTGCCGCGGGACGCGGCCGCTCACCGACCCCCGCCTGCGCAACGACATCCGGGTACTCCTCCTGGCGCACCGACGACGATCTGGTGGGCAGGTACGCGCTGCCGCTGCCCGTCACCGCGATCTGCGACCTGCTGGGCGTCCCGGCGGCCGATCGCCGTTCCTGCTCTGGTCGCTGGCCACGAGACGACGGTCGACCTGATCTCGGGGACGGTGCACGCCCTGCTCACCCACCCGGCCCAACTCGTGCTGCCGCGGCCTCCCTCGCCGCGGCCTCCCGCGACCCACGCCACTTCCCCGGCCCCGACCACTTCGACGTCACCCGCCGGCCCCAGAGCCACCTGGGCTTCGGCCATGGCCTGCACCACTGTCCGGCGCAACTGGAGTGGCGGAGCGGCACGCTGCCGCGAGGGTCGGCCGGATTGCCGGTTTTCTTCGGGCAATGAGCTGAACCTCCTGGCTCCGTGCCACGTACGAGTCACCAGGTGGCGCCGACCCAGGCGCACGAAAAGATCACGGCGCCGAAAGGAAGGGCCGAACAATTTTATTGGAATCGATCCGTCCCGACAGCAGGAATACAGCTGTGGCCGGCACGGGGGAAGCAAACGCCGGCAGTCATGTGCCGGGGCTTGACGGGCTCCGTGGTCTGGCTGCGCTGTATGTGGTTCTTTTCCACTGCTGGTTGCTTGCCTTTCCGGGGTTTCCCAGGAATTCGGGTCCGTTCTGGCTGGGCTGGCTGATGTACGGGCGGCTCGCCGTCGTCTTCTTTCTCGTACTGTCCGGGTTCTCGCTGGCGCTTTCGCCCGCGCGCAACGGCTGGCATCAAGGTGGCGTCGTCCGGTTTCTGCGGCGGCGGGCCTGGCGGATCCTTCCGCCGTACTGGGCGGCGCTCGTGCTGAGCGTGGCAGTCGCCCATTTCATGGTGCGGGCCTCGCACCATGGGCCGCCGAATTACAGGACAGTCGTCGTGTACGGCCTGGTGCTCCAGGACATGTTCACGGCTCGTACGCCGAACGGTGCGTTCTGGTCGATCGCCGTGGAGGCGGAGCTCTACCTCCTCTTCCCGCTGCTGCTTTTTCTCCGGCGGCGACTGGGGGCAGCGGTCCTGGTCGGCGGTGTGACACTGCTGGTCGTCGCACGGGGTCTGCTCGCGGCAAGCGCATCCCCGGTCGAAGGCGACAACTGGCTGGCCCCGAATCTGGTGCCCGTGTTCGTCGCCGGTCTGATCGGCGCGGCAGTCCTCGTTGCGCGCGAGAAGGCCCGGCGGATGCCCTGGCACCGGCTTGCCGCTCTCGCGGCGGTTCCGGTCCTGTCACTGATCGCCGTCAAGGGGTCGGCCTGGACGGTGCATCACTACTTCTGGGTGGATCTCGCCGTCGCTCCCGCCATGGCGATGTTCCTTGCGGCGATCGCCACCGGGCGGCCTGCCTTTCTGCTGCGGCTCCTCGCCACTCGGCCCATGCGCGGTCTCGGCAACTTCTCGTACAGCCTCTATCTCATCCATCTGCCGATCGTCATGGTCGTGGTGCGGAAAATTGCCCCGGACCATGTGTCGGCGGGGCTGCCCACGTTCTGTTTCACGGTGGTGGTGGGGCTGCCTGCCTCGGTTCTGTCGGCATGGCTGTTCGCAGAAGTTTTCGAGATGCCCTTCAAGCGGAAACGGAACAGGCGGGCCGAGCGATCTCCGTGCCTCACTCGTCCTCCGGCGGCTTCCCTTCCAGGAGGCGTTCCGCGATGTCGTCGGCCCATACCTGGGCCCACTGGCGGAGTTCTACGATCGCACCCGGGTCGAGCCCGTAAACGGCGAACTCCCTGTCGTCCATCAAGTCCGCGCCGGACAGACGCGCCTGAAGGTCGGTGAGGTCGAAGGTGTCCCGGGCGTGACGGCGGCCGAGTTCCTCGAGTTCGGGGTGGGTCCAGCGGTCCGCGGCGGCTCGGACGTCGACGAGGTCGCGTGCGAGGCCCCGATCGGCCAGGGCCCAGACCCTGGTGCCGACGACGTCCTCGAGGGAGAGGGCCGGGCCGTACTCGGTCTGCACGGGCGGCCGCCACATGACTTCCTTGAGGACGTCCACCTCGCACTCGTCGCCACTGTCCGGGTCGGTGACGATCAGCTGTGCGGAGAGAGGATCCGTCTCCAGCACCCTCACCTGCCAGCCCCGTTCCTCCAGCCCGGTCCGCACAGAGGCACCGATCTGCTCCATGTCCTCGGGGTTCTCGGTGGCGACGTCCAGGTCCCGGCTGAGGTGCTCGACCAGGCCGTGCGCCTGCGCGGCGCAGTCGCCCGTGAGGACGAGCGGGTAGGCACTGCCCACGGCGAGCACGTCGGTCAGGATGCGACGCTGCAGGTCGGTCAGTGCGGCCATGTCCGGATTATGGCCCGTGCGAGCCGAGCTCAGGCTCGATCGACAGCGGGACCGGGCAGCGTGTTGTCGTTAGGGTGATCTCCATGCGATGGGGGGATCGTCCGATATGGGTCCGGTGTGTGGCGGCGGTGTACGTCATCGGCTTCCTGGAAGGCACGGGAGCGCACGCGTACTTCCTGGCGACGGGCGGGCTGCACACCTACAGCTACGCGCCGCTGCCCGTCCAGTTGCTGTTCCACGCGCTCCTGCTGCTGGATCCGCTGGTCGCCCTGCTGATCGTCCGGGCCCGCCCGGGCGGCCCGCTGCTCGCCGCCGCGGTCATGGTCCTGGATCTGGCCGGCAACTGGGACGGCGCATGGCATGCCGTGCTGGCGGATCCGGTGGCCTTTCTGCGTCCTGTCGGGCTGTTGCCCATGACCGTGTTCGGCATTTTCGTCGTGTTCACCGCGCTTCCGCTGCGGCAGGCACTGGCGAACGCCGAAAGCGCCGGGTGATGGCGTTCGCCACCGGCCCGGCGCTCCTCACGCAGCCGTCGGCTAGTTGGTGAAGTACAGGTACTTCCAGTCGCTGTACGTGTTCGAGTTGACGTTGTCGCCCGAGGAGTTGTTGATGTAGGCCGCGCGGACGCGGGCCTTGATGCCGGACTGGCCCGGGGCGCCCAGGCTCACCGCGGACCTGCCGTTCGAGCCGAGGGCGAAGTACTGCGGGCTGCCCTCGGTCGCGTACCACTTGCCGTTGTAGTAGACCTCGAGTTCGAGGCGCTGCTTGCGGCCCGGGTAGTACGTCATGGTCGTCGTGACGACCGGCGAGGTGCTCTTGTGGAACCAGTAGTACGTGTGCGAGCCGATCGCGGCCTTCTTGTAGTTCTTGGTGACGGCCGTGGAAACGTTCACCCTGGCGTAGCCCGTGGACTTGACCGTCCTGGGTGCGTAGCGGGCGTCGCCCTTGAAGACCGCCGTGACGTCGGTGTCGCGGGTCATGTCGACGATCGCGGAGATGTTGCCGCCGGCGTCGACCGTGCCGGTCTTCAGCAGCTTGTTGGGCTTGTCACCGCCGTAGGGGTTGGCCCAGATCTCCACCGTGCGGTTCTTGTACGTCGTACCGAGGTGCGCGGTGAACTTCACGTCGGTGCCGTACGAGTACACCTTGCCGTTGTTGTTCAGGCTCAGCGAGGTCGCGGTGCGGGAGACGGCGACCTTGTCGCTCGCGCCGGCCGCCGAGTGGTCGGCGTCGCCCGCGTACGTCGCCTTGTAGGTGACGGTGCCGCCGGCAGGCGGGGTGTCGTTGAAGGAGTAAGTTCCGTCCGCCCTGACCGCTACGGCGGGCAGCGCCTTGCCGTTCGGGGACTCCAGGTCGGTGCGGGTGACCTGCAGCTTCACACCGGCCGGCAGCGCGACCGAGGCCGAGATCCTGCCGGTGACGGTGAGCTGCCTGGCGCGGGTCGCCGTCGCGGGAGCGTTGAGCGTGAGGGTGGGGTTGTTCAGCGTCGGGTCGCCGAGCACCTTGAGGCTGTAGCCGCCGTTCCCGCCGTCCGAGCCCACCAGCGCGAAGACCTTGCTGAGGTCCGGCGCCCAGGTGAGGGCGGCCGTGCGGGAGGTGCCGAGGTCGTACGTGTGCAGCGGCAGGGTGGCGCCCGGCTTGTACGTGACGACCTTGCTGCCGTTGACCTGGGCGATCAGGCCGTTCGGGGCGACGTCGGCGAGCTGGCCGTCCGGGTAGGAGCCGGCCGCCTTGAACTTGCCGTCCGCGTAGGCGTCCCGGTCCTTGCCGTTGACCAGCACCTGCGTGCCGCCGGGGACCAGGTCGATGTCCCCGATGCCGTTGTTCAGCGTGTAGTCGCCGTTGTGGTAGGCGACCAGTGCGGGCTTGCCGCTCGACACGTCGAGCACGGCCATCGAGTCCGTGGACAGTCCGGTCTCGCCGACGGCGAGGATGCCCGGCTGGCTCGGGTCGGTGTCCAGCAGGCCCTGCCCCCAGATGCTGCCCCCGGCCGGGAACTGCGTCAGCGTAACCGGGTCGGTGCCGCTCGCCGGGTCCACCGTCGGGTCGACCGAGCCGAGGTTGCCCTCCCACTGGTCGCCGTACGTGAACCACACCTTGCCGCCGCTGAAGGCGACGTGCCGCGGGCCGTAGTTGGTGGAGACCGTGTAGCGGGACTTGACGTCGAGGGTGGCCGCGTCGATGGCCCAGATCTCGTGGATCTGCGGAGCGGCCGCGTAGACCGTGGCCCCGTCGTCCGAGACCGCCAGGTCGCTGACGCCGGTGACGCCGCCGACCGAACCGAGGACGGCACCGGAGTAGTCGGTGACCGCGACGGTTCCGGCGGAGGAGTCACCGACGAACACCCGCTTCAGCGGGCCGTCCGCGACGATGCCGCCGGGCGAGGTGACATGGGCGGTCGCCGCCGAGGCGGTGCCCGCCGCGACGACGCTCAGCGCCGCCGAGCCGAAGAGGACCGCAAGCGCTGTCGCGGTCGAGATGCTGCGCGTACGCACAGTGTTGAACCCCCACAAGAAAACCCGGTGCGACCGGGCAGATGAGTGCGCCGCGCAGCACCCGGACATGACCGCTCTACGGCGGTGACGCGCGGGGCGCGGCTGCCGGGAGCAGCGTATGACATGCCTGTGACAGTTGTGGAGGGGGTTTCCGTTGTGCGGACGTCCGGTGCAGGGCCCTGCTCCCGGCTTCTATCCGACCTCGTCGGCCTCGTCGTCGCCATCGGCCTCGTCGCGCGCCAGCACCGTCACACGGTGGAAGTTGCACAGGGCCGGCGCCGGGTGCCCCGGTTGGGAGGAGTGAGCCTTGAGGGCGACGCTGACCAGGCTGAGCAGCAGGTCGACGTCGGTCTCGCAGTCGAGATGGACGGTGACCCAGCGGGAGCCCGGCACCAGGCGGATGGCGGTCGACTCGGCGAAGTCGTAGTGGAGCCGCTGGATCGCGCGGGTGGTGAGGTGCAGGTCCACGTCCCGCTCGGAGTGGAAGTGCACGATCTCGTCGCGTACGGAACGCAGCGCCCGGCCCGTGCCGCAGCCGGCCTCGCACGGGCTGAGGTCGGGCCACGCGGCCAGCTGGTCCATGGCTCTCTGCGCCGGTGTCATGCGCCCATGGTGCGGCGCTCACCGCACGGACACCAGGGCTTGAGCGATCCGTAACCCGCGAGAGACCTACCTCACTTCGGCCCTTTTCCCATACGGGCCCCGGCGGCGGGCCGCGTTCCGCGCGGACCGGGTCGGTCGGCGCCTGCACGAGGGCAGTCCTCGCACGTGAGCCGGTACGGCCGCCTCCCCCACTCCCGGCTTCGCAGCCCCCGAAAGAGCTCCTGAGCTGCGGAAATACAAACCCTCCGCAATCGCCCCCTTTCGGCGATAATGAGGGCATGAGTACTGCGACGTTTGTTGTTGCGGCCACGTCGAGTGAGGTACTCAACGTGATCGCCGCCTTTGCCGGTGGCCTGATCATCGCCGGCGCACTGATCTGGGCCGTGCAGTTCGGCATGAGGGTCCGGGACCGCGAACTGCCGCGGCCCAACCCGGACGAGCAGCCCCACCTCCCCGACGGCGGCCCCGTCCGGGAGATGCGCGAGATGCGGGAACCCGACGAGGTGCCGCACGCCGAGGGCAAGGAACGACTCATGCCCTACGAGCTCCACCCATCCGGAACGAGGACAGGCAAGGACCAGCACCGCCGACGCTGGCTGCCGGGCTCCAGCGGCTCCTTCGGCAGCGGGGGCATGGGGCGCGTCTGAGCACCCGTACGTCCGCTAGGGCCTGTCGTTGGGATCAGGTCGGCCGTAGCCAACAGCGCTTCCCGGCTCCCCCGAGCGGGGTCATGGGGGTCCCCCCGCTCGAGCGAAGCCGAGAGTGGGGGAGAGTGACGACAACGCGGCTGGGGGTCCCCCACGCCCTTGAGGCAGTGGGGGAGTGCGTGCCAGGGCCCGCGACGCCGAGCTGATCCGAACGACAGGCCCTAAGCCATCCAGAAGAACACCGCCGTCATGCGCTTCTCCTCCAGCGTGCTGCCGGAGTAGCCCGTCGCGCTGTGCACCAGGTTGGCGTTGTAGAGAAGCAGACGGTTGTACTTGTGCGGGACGCGCACGTCCTCCTCGAAGTGGTCTCCCGGGACGAACCGCGTTCCGAGGGCCTCGACGAGGTTGTTGTGCGGGGCCTGCACGACGTTGCCGCCGAGCCGGCCGCCGGGCAGGGACTGCCGGTAGAAGGCGGTCCCGCAGTCCTTGGGGACGCCGGGGTTGAGGTACAGCACCGCCGCGTAGCGGCACAGCGCACGGGAGTCGGTGTGCGGGCGCGGCTCGCTCTCGCCCTCGCCGACGACCTGGATGCAGTTGTGGTTGAGGGTGCCGCCACCGGGCGCCTCCTGCACCCACAGTTCCTTCGCGCCGGTCGCCTTCTTCACCAGGCGTTCCACGCGGGCGAGTTCGGCGGGCTCCAGGCCCGGCATGGTGCGCAGGCCCGGCCAGGTCTCCGAGGTGTACGGGTATCCCTTGACCCAGTCGTCCTTGGCGAGACAGCGCTCCCGTACGGCGTCCACGTCGGGCAGGACGTCGTCGATGACCCAGTAGTCGCGGCCCTTCGTGGGCTTGCGGTAGGGCAGGACGGGAAGGGCCGTCGGGGCTTTCCGGGGCTGTGGGGGCATGGGGCGAATTTAGGTCCGGTGTTCGCCTTGTCTCTCCCGTGAAATGGTCAACATTCCGTCAACCGGCCGGGGTCCACGGGCCGTTACCTGCCTCACACCCGCCGGATTTTACCAAACCAAAAGGTTCCGCGGCCGAACCCCATCCGTACTCCTCTCCGTCCGACTCCCGCCGTCCACCGGCGGGAACCGCCGACCGGGCAGGAGGCACGGTGCGCTTTTCGCGGAATGCGACGGGAACTCTCTTCGTGGGCGGGGCCCTCAGTCTGACCCTGGCCGCGCTCGCCTATCCCGCGATGCTCGGAGTCAACACGGTGTCGAGCGACGGTTCGAGAGTCATCGCTCAGACCCAGTGGGGGCCGCTGACGGAGGCCGACCGGGACTTCGTGGTCAAGGTGCGCGCTGCCGGACTGTGGGAGTACCCCGTGGGCCAGATGGGCCTGAAGAAGGGGCAGAGCCAGGCGGTGATCACCGCGAGCAAGCACCTCATCGACGGGCACGCCGCGCTGGACGCCAGCTGCCGCAAGATCAGCACGATGCTGAACATCACGATCCCCAACGTGGCCAGCCCCCAGCAGGTCGGCTTCGTCAACACGCTCGCCGCGGACCAGGGCAAGCAGTTCGACACGGACTTCGCCAACATCTTGCGCGTGACGCACGGTTCGATCTTCAACGTGATCGCGAAGATCCGCTCGACGACCAAGAACACGGTGGTGCGCGTCCTGGCCGACCAGGCCAACGCGACGGTCCTGGACCACATCACGGTCATGGAGCAGACCGGTCTGGTCAACTTCGACCAGGTCCTCTTCCAGGAGACGACCCCGCCGAAGCTGCCCGCCACGGACCTGACTCCGCCGCCTCCGGTCGCGGGTCAGCCGGAGGTCGTCCTCACCCCGCCGGTGGACAGCACCACCCAGCCGCCGGTCCTGCCCGGCGAGTCCTCGACCGGCCAGAACGCCGCCCCGAGCCCGACCGTGCGGTGAGAATCGGGCGGCTCCACGGTAGTGGAGCCGCCTGTTCCATCTGTGGCGAAATCGTGATGGACGATTGAACTACTCGCCGGTTACCGCAGGTTGACAGCGTTCCGCCAAGAGATCCACGATGTGATCGCACTGTGGCGCATGTGACCAATGGGCCCGGTGTTCCTCAGACCATTCACCCCCGGTGCGGCCGGGCGCGGCATGCTGCCCTGCGCCGCCGCGCCCGGGACTGCACACGCCGAGATGGGGACCTGCATGTCCATGGCCAGACGTGTCACCGCGCGACGCCTCCTGGGAACGGGCGCCGCCTCGCTCGCCCTGTGCGCCGCCACCGTCGCCGCGGCCTCGGGCGCCTGGGCCACCGGCACGCCCGGCGGTGACGGCTGGAAGCATGCCGACGGCTACCGGCCCGGCACCGGTGCCGGCACCAGGACGGAGACGGACCGCTGCCAGTTCTCGCTGGACGGCAGCAGCTTCTACGACTCGGTCAAGGTCGACGACCAGACCCTGAAGCCCACCGACGACGGCAAGGTCCACATCAGGGTCCGTACCGCGGGCGACGCCACGACCTGCACGGCCTCCCTGGCCTCCTACCTCGCGCACGGCCCGTCCTTCGCCACCTCCGGCGAGCAGGTCTTCGCCGACTTCGACTCGGTGACGGTCAGGCAGGGGCAGACCGACTCCCTCGACATCGCGGTGCCGGACGCGGGCTGCTTCGCGCAGATCGACCTCTACCGGGGCGCCGTGAAGTTCGACGGCAGGACCGACGCGAAGGACGGCTTCGTCCACGGCGATCTGCCCAAGGGCCCCGACCACCCGGTCATCAAGGACAAGCTGATCGCTTCCTGGAACGGCGGCACGAAGGACTGCACGAGCACCGAGTCGCAGCCGCCGTCCAGCCCGCCGGCCTCGACCCCGGCGTCCGGGCAGCCCTCGACGCCGGCCGAGAGCCCCACCCCGGCCCCGAGCGCCTCCGAGTCGGCGCCGGGCGCGACCGACACCCCGGTCGCCTCCGCGTCGACCACGGTCCCCGCGGCCGCCCCGAGCGGCGGCGGCCTCGCGGAGACCGGCGGCGGCGGCAACTCCGGCCTCATCGCCGGCGGCGCCGCGGCACTCCTGGCCGCCGGCGGTGCGATCGTCGTCATGACCAGGCGCCGCCGCACGGCCCGCTCCTGATCCGCCCCCGCCGGACAGCCCGGCGGCCACCTCGATAGCCACTCCCGAGACGAACGCCCCGGAGACCCCCGCTCCGGGGCGTTCGTGCCGCCGTATCCAGGTCCGGGACGGAAGGTGAGCTGCGGGCAATCGGGCCGCTGAGTGCGGCTCCCGGCCCGAAGAGAGCGGCACCCCGCACGCGCGGGTGAGCGACACCCCCGTGGCCCCGCGTCCCCGACCTCGCAGGGCAGTACAGCTAACGCTCCACCGTCTCCAGGTACAGCTTCACGAAGCGCTCGACGTCGACCTCAAGTGCCACGTCCACCAGCGCCTGTCGGCGGACGCCCTCGTGGATCTCGGACTCTCCGGGGCGGGGGCGGCGGTCGACGATCGTCTGGCCGCGGGTCGGTCCCGGGGCGAGGGCGACCTCGACCGGGAGGAGACGGCTGACGATGCCCGCGGGGTCGACGACCGTGCAGACCGCGCCCGCGTCGCCGAGGCCGCCCGCCTCCTCCGCCTCCGGGGCCTCGCCCTGGTGCGCCGGACGGTGGGCCAGGAGTTCGCCGGCCAGCCGGGTGCCGGGCTCGGTGCTCGCGCGCAGCCGGTGCACATCGGCGCCGGGGACGACGACCTGCGTGAAGACGTCCAGGCCGTACATCGTGATCGGCACCCCGGCGGTGAGCAGGACGGCGGCCGCCTCCGGGTCGTGCCAGACGTTGAACTCGGCCACCGCCGTGGCGTTCCCGGTGGCCGCCGCGCCGCCCATGAACACGATCCGCTCGATGTTGCGAGTGACGTCGGGGTGGGTGCGCAGCAGCAGGGCGATGTTCGTCAGGGGCGCGGTGGGGACGAGGGTGACCGGGCGCGGCGAGGCGAGGATCTCGCGGCGCAGCAGGGTGACGGCGTCCACGTCGGCGGGGGTGCGGGCGGGCGCGGGCAACCCGAGGTCGCCCATGCCGTCGGAGCCGTGCACATGCCGTGCCGAGCGCGCCGGCTCGATCAGCGGGCGCTCGGCTCCGCGGCCGACGGGGATGTCGGGTGCGCCGGCCTGCTCCAGCACGGTGAGGGTGTTGCGGACGACGCCGTCCACGTCCGTGTTGCCGGCGACGCAGGTGACCGCACGCAGGTCGATCCCCGGGTGGCGGACGGCGAACAGCAGGGCCAGGGCGTCGTCGACACCCGTGTCGCAGTCGATGATCACCGGGATGGGCTGACCGGTCACGGCCGTGCTCCTCTCACTACGACGACTCACGTTCCTACGACACGGGCTTCGCGCCATGGGCTATGAGAGTGACCTTACGCAGCCGCCCACAGTTCGGCGCCACGGGTGTCGACGCACGCCCCGATCCGTTCCAGCAGCCGTTCCACCGGGACTGCCCCGGGACGCCGGCCGTCCCGCAGCCGTAGGGCCGCCAGGTCGCCTTCGGCCTCCCGTTCGCCGATCACCGCCTGGTACGGCACCAGGCGCGCCGCCCGGACGCGGGCGCCGAGGCTGCCCTGCTCGGGACCGGCGAACTCGGCGCGCAGCCCGCGTGCCTCGGCCCGTCGTACGACGTCGTGTGCCTGGTTCTCCTGGGCCTGCGACACCGGCAGCACGACGAGCTGGACGGGTGCGACCCAGGCCGGGAAGGCCCCGCCGTGCTGCTCGATCATCTGCGCCACCGCGCGCTCCACGCTGCCGATGATGCTGCGGTGGACCATGACCGGCCGGTGCTTCGCGCCGTCGGCGCCGATGTAGTGCAGATCGAAGCGTTCGGGCTGGTGGAAGTCGATCTGGACGGTGGAGAGGGTGGCCTCGCGGCCGGCGGAGTCGACGACCTGGACGTCGATCTTGGGCCCGTAGAAGGCGGCCTCGCCCTCCGCCGCCTCGTACGCGACACCGGCGCCCGCCAGCACCTCCTCCAGCAACCCGGTGGCCCGCTTCCACAGCTCCGGATCGGCGACGTACTTGCCGCCCTCTCCCGGCAGGGACAGCCGGTGGCGGGATGCGCGGATGCCGAGGTCGGCGTAGGCGCGGCCGATCAGCTCCAGCGCATCGCGGGCCTCGCCGACCGCCTGCTCCAGGGTGCAGAAGATATGGGCGTCGTTGAGCTGGATGGACCGTACGCGGGTCAGGCCGCCGAGCACCCCGGACAGCTCGGACCGGTACATGCCGCCCAACTCGGCGATTCGGAGCGGTAGTTCGCGGTAGCTGTGCGACCGGGACCGGTAGATGAGGGCGTGATGGGGGCACAGGCTCGGCCGCATGACGACCTCCTCACCGCCCAGATCCATCGGCGGGAACATGTCGTCGCTGTAGTGGTTCCAGTGCCCCGAGATCTCGTACAGCTCACGCTTGCCGAGGACGGGCGAGTACACGTGGCGGTAGCCGGCCGCGCGTTCCTGGTCGCGGATGTACTCCTCCAGGGCGTGCCGCACGACCGCGCCGTCGGGCAGCCAGTACGGCAGCCCCGCGCCCATCAGCGGGTCGGTGTCGAACAGCTCCAACTCACGGCCGAGCCGACGGTGGTCGTACATGGTCTCTCTCCTCGCGACGGGGGAGGGCGAGCGACCCACGACGAAGCCCCGGGGCACTCGCCCCGGGGCTTCGGACATCCAGTCCATGGATCAGCGCGCCGGGACACTCTCCGGCGTCATCGTGAGGAACGACCGGTCGCGCTGCATGGGAGGACGGTAACGCGGGGGCGGGGACGGGGGCGAACGGTTTTTACGCGGCGCGTAACCCGGACGGCCCGGCGCGCTGGTGGGGTGTCCTGTGCGGTGGTCCCTTGGAGACGTACCGATCTTGAGGTGGCCAGGAGGCGTCCGATGACCCGCACCCCGTCCCGTGTCCTCGTCGCCGCCGTGATGTCCGCGGGGGCGATGGTGAGCGTGAGTGCGTGCGGCCTCATCGTGGGTGGGGGCCCGGAGCCGGGGGCGAAGGAGCAGTCGCCCACGGCTTCGCACAGTGCCGTGCACAGTGTGAAGCCGTCCGCCCCCGCCGCGCCCCCGCCCCTCACCGAGGCGCAGGCTCAGGCCGCGCTGGTGACCCAGGCGGATCTGGGTGCGCCGTGGGCCCCGACGCAGGGGGCTGCGACCTGGCGGGACGGGGTGCTCAAGAGCCACGCCGACGTGCCCGAGTGCCGCAAGCTCCTGGAGGCGCTGTACACGGACGACCTGTTCGGTGCGGACGCCACCGGGACACGGGCCGTGGTCGGGCTCGACGACGCCATGGACCAGACGCAGCTGCGGTACCAGGTGCTGTCGCTGGAGCGCGCCGCCGTGGCCCGGACACTGGCGTGGATGCGGACCTTGCCGAAGACCTGCGCCAGGTTCACGGCGGTGACCGAGCGCGGCGCCCTCCAGAACGTCCGCGTCGACGAGGCCGTACTGCCGGTGGTCGGCGACGAACGGCAGGGGCTGCGGGTCACGATCACCGGTGCGACGGCGACCGGCGAACAGACCCTGCTCACCCTCGACGTCGCCGTGGTCCGCGTCGGCGAGGACACGATCGCCCTGTCCCACGGCGGGACGGGCGACGTGTCCGCCGACACCACGAAGGCCTTCGTACAGGTGGGTGCGCAGCGGCTGGCCGATGTCAGGAAGCAGCCGCGGCTGCGCGTGTGACCGGCGCCCGGCCGATGGCCGAGGTCTAACCGAGCTTGTCCACGGCCTCCTTGGCCTCCTTCAGACCCGCCCCCGTCGCCTCCCGGTACACCTTGATCGCCTGGATCTTCCTGCCGTCCCGAACCAGCGCGTTCACCTCGTCCGACCACGGTTCCGGCTCGGTCAGCCCCAAGTGGGCGAGGATGAGGTCGAGTTTGTGCTCGATCCGGGCAACTCGTTTTTCCAGACGGGGAATCCGGCTGTCGAAAAGGTCCATTCCGTGATCATAGTTCCCGGGGGTCCCGGGGGTCCCGGGGTCGCTCAGTCGCCGTCCAGTCGCTCCCGGTGCGAGACCACGTCGTGCGCCACTTCGAGGGCGGTGCGGCCCTGCGCGAAGGCGCGGGCGCGCAGCCGGGCCGAGGCCTCCTCGGCGTCGACGCCGAGCTGCGCCATGACCATGCCGATGGCCTGGTAGACCTCGTCGTGTTCGGTGGCCAGACCGCCCAGCCAGGCCTCCTCGCCGCCGCTGCCGCTCTCCTCCCGCGGCAGGGCCGTGAGGGCCAGCGTCATGACGGCGGCCACGAGCTGCGCACGGCGCAGCTCCTCCTCGGTCAGGCCGCCCGGGGTGTCGCGGTAGAGGTCGAGCGTGCCCACGGTCAGGCCGTCGTCGCTGCCCAGCGGCATCGAGTACACGGCCCGGACGCCGACGGCCGCCGCCTGCCGGGCGAACACCGGCCAGCGGTGCAGGTCCCGGCCGGCGGTCAGGTCGCAGGCGAGTACGGGGGCACCGTCGCGGTAGGCGTACAGCCACGGGCCGTCACCGAGGGTGGTCTGGGCCTCAGCGAGAAACGCGGCCAGGGAGTTGCTCGCGGCGAGCCGGATGGGCAGTCCGCTGCCGCGCAGCGACACGCTCGCGCCGACGACCGGCAGCAGCTTCACCGCCACCGCGCACAACCGGCCAGGCGTCTCCCCGGGCCTGGCATCGCGCACCACTTCGGCGATCACGTCGACGGCCCTTACCGCGTCCACGGCCATCGCCTCCTCCGATCGCAGCGGGGCCTGCATCTGGGGGCGCTGCCCGACTACCCCTGCCCCAGCTGGTGAAACGCCGTCGGCCCGCCGAGCAGGCAAGGCACCCCCTGGCCGGGGTCACAGAGGAGGCTGTGCGGGTGCGGGGCCGAGGGTGGTGGTGCCGGGGGCCGTACGGTGGCCGAGGCCCGTGCGGTACGCGTCCAGGGCCGCCTCCACCCGCCCGGTGCGGCGCAGCAGATCGCCGAGCAGCCGGCACAGGTCGGCCAGGTCTCCGGCCGCGCCCGCCCGCTCCAGCATGCTCAGGGCGCGGACGTAGTGCTCCTCGGCGGCCTCCGTGTCACCGGCGTCCTCGGCGATGATGCCGAGCAGCCGGTGGGCCGCGGCGGAGTGCAGGGCGCCGCGCTCGGGGCCGAGAGCGTCGCTGAGCAGGTTCTGCAGAAGGGCCGCGGCCTCGTCGGACTTGCCGCGCCGGTGCAGTACGTCGGCGAGCTCGACGGCGACCTGGCTGCTGTAGAGGGCGGCGCGCCCCGCGGAGAGCATGTCGAGGGCCTGCCTCAACTCGCTCTCGGCGCGGTCGAGTTCGCCGTTCTGGGCGTACACGTAGCCGCGCATCCAGTGGCAGTTGGCGAGTTCGGTGCGGATCTGGAGGGTGCGGTACAGCTCGGCGGCCTTGGCCAGGGAGGCGTCGGCCTCGGCGATACGGCCCTCGGCGAGCAGGGTGCGGGCCACCGAGCGGTGCATACGGGCGACGAGCGCGGGGTCTCCGGAGCGCGGGGCGAGGGCGAGCGCGAACTCGGCGGCCTGGGCGGCGCGGGCCTGGGCGCCCATGTCCATGTAGGGGCCGATGACACTGGCGTAGAGGAGGAGCAGCGCATCGGGATCGTGCAGTCCGCTGCGGTTCAGCTCGTCGAGGGCGGACTCCAGCAGGTAGACGGCGTAACGGAGTTCACCGGCCAGGTAGTGGGAGACGGCCCTCCCGCGCAGGGCGGGTATCCGGGCGGGCAGCGGTACGTCGGCGAGTGCGCGCTCGGAGCGCTCGAAGTACTGCCGGGCGGCCTCCAGCTCTCCGGTGTCCAGCGCGCACTCGCCGAGGCCCAGCAGGGCGACCGCCTGGACGTCGACGAGTTCGTGGCGCTCGGCCTCGGCGAGCAGCCCGGCGTACTGCTCGGCCGCCTGCCCGGCCTCGCCGCCGGCGAGCGTGCGCTGTGCCTCGGTCAGCCCGAGGCGCAGGTCGGTGGCGAGACGGGCCGGACGGCCGGTGACCAGCTCGTCGTAGGCGATCCCGAGGCGCTCGGCGATGTGCCTGAGCGCCTCTGCGGAGGGACGGACCCGGCCGGCCTCCAGGGTGGAGATGTAGGCGGGGGTGTAGGCGGGCTCCGCCAACTGCCGTTGGGTGAGCCCGCGTTCGGACCGCAACTGCTGGACTCTGCGACCGATGGTCACCGGATCGTCACGGTCCGACACGACAACTCCCCCTGAACCTCTTGCCGTTGGCCCCCGTCGACCTCTACGTTAAACGGCGTCTTAAGCACGTTTAATACAACACTGTTGAGACGCTGTTGAGAGGTTGCCGTGCTCCGACACATCTCCGAGCGTTACGCCCGAGGGTTCGCAGCAGCCGTCGCCGCAGTGGCCGCCCTGGTCCTGGCAGCCAACGCGGGCCCGGCCAAGGCGGCCGACGCGAGGCCGGCCGACCAGGTGCAGCAGGTCCACCACCGGGGTTAGCGGTCAACGGGGCCCAGTGGAACGCCGGCCCTCGGTCACCGGATTTCACTGCCCGCACACCTTCCGGTATGCCACGCCCGGCAGATACGTCCGCCACTGGGCCCGGGTCAGGCCGTTCCCGCCCGTTCGCGCGCACACCGTCTCCACCGCCCGCGCCGGATCGATGGGGTACCGCTGCAGTGGGACGTGGGCGCTGCCCGCGTACACCGTGCGGCCGTCGGCGCTGAAGGCGACCGTGTCGATCTGCTCGCCGGACGTCGTCAGGGGGGAGCCCAGCGGCTGCTGGGTGGCGATGTCCCACAGCTGGAGGCTGCCCGCCTCGCCGCCGACCGCGAGTGTCCCGCCGTCGGGGCTGACCGCGAGGGCGCTGACCGCCTCCGAGGTGTCGCCGAAGACGGCGTCGCCGATGTTCTCGGGGAGGGTGGCGAAGACACTGGGCAGGATCCCCGACCGCTGTCGCACCTTGCGGTCCCACAGCGCCACCCGGCCCGTCTGGTCGCCCGCGGCCAGCAGCGAGCCGTCCGCGGCGAAGGCGAGTGCGCCGATGTCCTCGCCCTGGACCAGGTTCCGGCCCGTGACGCGGCCGGCGGGCAGGGTGGCGACGCGGTTGTCACCGGCCAGGACGCTGCCGTCGCGGTCGACGGCCAGGTGGGTGCTGGACAGCGACCTGAGGACAGCCGTCCGGCGGTGGCGCACCAGGTCCCAGATCTCGTCGGTGCGGGTGCCGACGCCGGGTGTGCGGGCGGCGTAGAGCGTGCGGGCGTCCCGGCCCAGGGCGATGGTCACCACCGCACCGGCCGATGTCCCGGTCGCGAGGTCGAGCGTCGTACGGACCCGGCGCCCGGTGAGGTCCCAGACCGTGAGGCGCTGCGTGGAGACCTCGCTGCCGGGGGCCGCGACGGTGTACGCCAGCGTCCTGCTGTCGGGAGAGAAGGCCAGCAGGGAGAACGTGTACTCAGGGACCACCGGGGAGGAGGGGCCGCGGGAGACGGGGACGGGCGGGGCGGGCAGGGTGTGCAGCAGCCGGCCGTCGGCGGTGGCGCGGAGCCGGACGGTGTAGTGGGAGCCGGTGCGTTCGGCGGTGGCGAGGGTGCGTCCGTCGGGGCTGAGCAGCACGTTGTCCTGCGGGGTGTCCTGCCAGTCGGTGGTGACGGCGGCCGGGATCCACAGCGAGTGCACGGTGCCGCCCTCCAGATAGCGCAGCACGGACTGCTTGTCGTCCCAGGCCAGAGAGCCGTACAGGTGCTGGTTGTTCAGGGAGCGCCGGAAGAGCGGGGCGTCGGCCTCCGGCCGCCACACCCTGACCTCCTGGCCGTCGACGGTCGCCAGGAGTCTGCCGTCCTTGGTGAAGGAGAGGGACTTCACCCCGGTGTCCGCCAGGTCGGCCAGCCGTTTCCCGGACCCCAGGTCCCAGACGCGGACCCCCGTCGAGGTCACCGCGGCGAGCCTCCCTGCGCCTTCGGCCGGGGAGAGGCCCCTCGCACTTCGCTCGCCGCCGCCCAGGACCAGGGCCGACCGGTCCTCACCGCAGGCTCCGCTCTCCTGCTCCCACTGCCCGTGCACGGTGCGCCCGCTGCTCAGGTCCCGTACCTGCGGTGACCTGCCGCCGAGGGGGCAGACCGCGAGCAGCCGGCCGTCGGCGCTCACCGCGACCACGTTCGAGTCCGCCGCCTGCGTCCGGTACCGCAGGCTGCCGTCCGCGGCCGAGCGCAGCTGGACCGTGGAGTCGTCCATGTCGGTCACGACGTAGTCGCCGCCGCTGAAATCGACGACGGCATGCGCCGCCAGCCGGTCGGCGCGCCATCGCCGGGCGGTCGTGTCCCACAGCCGTACCCCGTGGTCCTGGGCGACCGCCAGCAGCCGTCCGTCGGGGCTCGCCGCCTGCACGGTGCCGCCCGCGGGCAGCCGTCCGGAGGCGATGCGCCGGTGGTGTGCCACGTCCCAGGTGCGCCAGGTGCGGCCGACGACGCTGAGCAGCGTACGGCCGGAATCCGTCAGGTGGCGCGCGACCCCGTCACCCGTCGCCGGGTCGCTGAAGGTGTCCGCCTCCGCCTGCCCGAGCGCGCCCAGCAGCGCCCCGCGGGTCTCCGGCAGGCGGGCCATGCGCCAGGCGGCGACGCCGAGCAGCTGGGCGGTGTGCGGGTCGGTCGTCCGCAGACCGTCCGACACGGAGGCGATCCGGCGGGCCGCGTCCTCGGTGCGCCGACGCTCGTTGTCCCGGCTCTGCGTCCAGGCGGACAGGCCGGCGACCAGGGCGATGGCGAGGACGGCCGAGAGCACGCCGACCACGGCGCGGGCCCTACGGGTGGAGCGGGCGGCGGCCAGGCGTTCCGTGTCGCGGGCCGTGCACGCGGCGGTCAGGAACTCCCGCTCCGTCGCGGTCAGCGAAGGCTCCTGCGCGGGATCCGGGAAGTGCTCCTCGGCGCGTTCGAGCCGGCTGCCCCGGTACAGGGCGCCGGGGTCGCGGTCGTGCTCCAGCCAGGTGCGGGCGTCCTCGGTCAGCGCCCGGTGCCTCAGCAGCCGCTCGCGGTCCTGCTCGATCCAGTCCTGCAGCCGCGGCCAGCAGGTGATCAGTGCCTCGTGGGCGAGGTGGACGCCCTCCTCGTCGGCGGTCAGCAGCCGCGCCCGGGCCAGCCGTTCCACCACCACGGGGACGTCGGGGTCGGCCCACTCGTCCAGTTCGGAGCGGGTGAGGGGGCGGCGGGTGTCGGCGGTGCCGCGACCCGGCTCGATCATGCGCAGCAGCAGGTGGCGGGCGGCGCCCCGCTGCGGTGGGGTGAGCTGCCCGTACACCTCCTCGGTGCTCGCCGCGATCGCGCCGCGCACCCCGCCGGCCGCCTCGTACGCGGCCAGGGTCAGCATCCGGCCCTTGCGCCGGCGCCAGGTCTCCAGCAGGGCGTGCGAGAGCATCGGCAGGCCGCCGGGCTGGTCCAGGACCTCCTCGACGATCTTCGCGGTCAGTTCCCGCTCCACCCGATACCCGACCGCCTGCGCCGGTCTGACCACCGCGTCCCGCAGTTCGTCGGCGGTCATCGGGCCGACCAGGAGTCCGGCGCCGGACAGGGCGTCCGCCAGGTCGCGGTGCTCGGCGCACCGGGCGTAGAAGTCGGCGCGTACGGCGATGAGGACCTTCAGCCGGCGGTCCGGGTCGCGGGCGGCGAGCAGCAGGTCGAGGAAGCGGGCGCGCTCGGCGCGGTCCCGGCACAGGGTGAAGACCTCCTCGAACTGGTCGACCACCACCCAGCTCTCGGGGTCGCCCTCGGCGGGCGTGAGCAGATGGCCGTAGGTCTGCGCGGGCCGGTCTCCGGGAGTGAGGACGCGCAGTACCGCCGGCCGGCCTCGATCCGCGATCTCGTCCCTGAGCCGCGGGATCAGACCGGCCCTGAGCAGCGACGACTTGCCACTGCCCGAAGCCCCGAACAGCACCGCGAACCGGTGGTCGCACACCAGCCGGTTCAGCTCGTCGACCAGCCGGTCCCGGCCGAAGAAGAGCTGCCGGTCGTCCGGTTCGAACCGGGTGAGACCCCGGTACGGCGCCGGCACCTCCCGGTCCTCCTCGCGCGCCGTCCCCGCCGCCTCGGCCTCGGCCGCCTTCCAGCGGTCCTCCCACTCCGCGGGATCCGCCCCGCATGCGCACGCGTACCCGCGGACGGCGGCGAGCGAGGGCAAGCGCTCTCCGGCCGCGGCCTGCGACAGCGTCGTCGCGGAGAACCCGGCGGTCCGGGCCATCGCCCGGTACGAGGGGTTGCCTGCGGCCCTGCGCAGCTCGCGCAGTTGATGCGCGAGGCGTTGGACGGGACCGGCCTCGGGATCCACGGGTCTTTCGGGTCGTCCCATGGCGCGCTCCCCTCTGTACCACTGGCGGCTGTCGTGCGGCTCTCGTAGGGCTTTCGTATGCGCCCGGAGAGACGACAACCTAACGTCCGGACAAATGACGAGGAACCGGTTCACCTCAATTGATTGCCGTGACAAGAGCGACGTGCCGATCAACGTTCCGGTTGCGAACCTCGGTCATGGCATCGGCCGGTCCCCACTTCAGCGAGGCCACGACAGAGCACGACCGAGGAGAACAACAGCCCGTGTACGCCAGCGTCCTTCGCCATCTCGGCCTGTCGGCGTTCGTCTCGTCCGCCCTGGTCGCGGTGATCGCCGTGTCCGCGCTGTCATCTCCGAGCGCCGCCGGGCCCGTCGTACGACTTCGCCCCGAACCTCCCGTTCGGTCGGCGACCGCGCCCTGTCCGGCGTTGATCAGTTCGGTGAAAGGCCGCCTCGAGTTTGATGGAAAGCCCTTCCATTGAACTCTCGACCTGCACCAGTCTTCGTCCCGCATCCGAATGTCATGTCCGGAACGAACGGACCGTCGACTGGAGCCCCCATGTCCCCAGCAGCCGGCAGCGCCAGGTCCCGCCGCCTCGCCAGGGCCGCCGCCGTCACCGGCAGCGCCGCCGCACTCACCCTCGCCCTGGCGGGCAGCGCCTCTGCAGGTGTGCTGCAGAACCTGCCCGAGAACGCGACCTCGTACGAGAAGAACTTCGAGCCGGTCTACGACTACGACAAGGACAGCTGCTACCCGGCCGCCGCGATCGACCCGAGCGGCAGCCTCAACGGCGGCCTGAAGCCCACCGGGTCCGTCACCGGCGAGTGCCGCTCCGGCCACCTCGGGCACGCCGACACCTACTCGCGGTCCAAGTGCAACAACGGCTGGTGCGGGATCATCTACGCCGGCTACTTCGAGAAGGACGAGGCCTCCCCGGGCACAGGCCACCGCCACGACTGGGAGTGCATGGTCGTCTGGGTCCAGGACGGGGCGTCCACCCCGGCGTATCTGTCCGCCTCCCGGCACGGCGGTTTCAGCACCCACCCGATCGCCGACGTCCCGATGAGCGGGCAGCGCGTCGAGGCCGTCTACCACAAGGACGGCGCGTCCACCCACGCCTTCCGCTTCGCCAAGTGGGGCGAGACTGCGGAGAACGACACCGGGGCCTGGCACCAGGAGAACCTGCTCAGCTGGTCCGACCTGGCGTCCGGCCTGCGCGACAAGCTGAACGCCTCCGACTGGGGCAGCGCCAACTTCCCGCTCCAGGACTCGAGGTTCGCCGACCACCTGAACAAGGCCAAGCCGAGCGGCATCGCCTTCGACCCGTACGCCTGACCGGCACCCGACCGACGGACGACGGGCCCGCGGAATTGATTGCCCCCATGAACAGAGGTGCCGATCAACTCTCCGCCTGCCAGGCTCTTCACCGGGCACCCCCCGCCCGCGGCCGCCGACGCACACTCCCCCCTTCGCGTCGGCGGCCGCACTGCGTGCACGGGCCGCCGCGATGTCGGGCACCCCGCCCCGCCGGGGCCCGGCGGGGCCTACGCTGCCCCCATGCCGTCTCCCGCCGCCCGCACCGCGCTGGACCTCACCGCCGATCTCCCGGTCCGCGACCTGGAGGACTTCTACCGGGACCTGCACCGCCACCCCGAACTGTCGCTCCAGGAGCACCGCACGGCCGCCAAGCTGGCCGAGCGGCTCACCAAGGCGGGTTACGAGACCGCCGAGGGCGTCGGCGGCACCGGAGTCGCAGGCGTCCTGCGCAACGGCGAGGGCCCGACGGTCCTGCTGCGCGCCGACATGGACGCGCTGCCGGTGCAGGAGGAGACGGGCCTGCCGTACGCCTCCGCCACACCCGGCGTGATGCACGCCTGCGGGCACGACCTGCATGTGACCTGGCTGGCGGGCGCGGCCGCGGCGCTGGCCGCCGGGCGCGACACCTGGTCCGGCACCCTGCTGGTGGTGGGGCAGCCCGCCGAGGAGACCGGCCAGGGCGCCCAGGGGATGATCTCGGACGGCCTGTACGAGCGCTTCCCGCGCCCGGACGTCCTGCTCGGCCAGCACGCGGCGCCCGGCCCCGTCGGCTTCTACGCCCACTCACCGGGCCTGATCATGTCGGCGTCGACGGACATCGACATCGTCCTGCACGGCCGCGGCGGCCACGGCTCCCGCCCCGAGACGACGGTCGACCCCGTCGTCACCGCCGCCTACCTCGTCACCCGCCTCCAGACGGTCGTCTCCCGGGAGATCGCAGCCCGCGAGTCCGCCGTACTGACCGTCGGTCGCATCGAGGGCGGCACCCGGCACAACATCATCCCGTCCGAGGCGCGCATCGCCCTGACCCTGCGCACCCAGTCCGACGAGGTGCGCGAGCGGATGATCGCGGCCATCCGGCGCATCGCGGCGGGCGAGGCGCTGGCCGCCGGCTGCCCGCGGGAGCCGGAGGTCACGGTGGGCGCGACCTTCCCGGTCACCACGAACGACGCCGACACCGACCGACGGATCGCCGCCGTGCACGAGGAGGTGCTCGGGGCCGGGACGGTGCTGGACTTCGGCCCGGTGATGGGCAGCGAGGACTTCCCGCACCTGGCGCACGGCGGGGTCCCGTACTCCTACTGGTTCGTCACGACCACGCCGGGCGCCGTGTGGGACGCGGCGCCCGGCACCGACCTGATGGAGAAGTTCCTCGCGGTCCCGAGCAACCACAGCCCGCACTTCGCACCGGATCTGTCGACGGTCACACCGGGCGTACGGACGCTGGTGTCGGGCGCGCTCGCGTATCTCACCTAGCTCGCGTGTTTCACGTGGTGATCGCGCTCCTACACTCGCCGCGTGAACAACTACAAGTGCACCTATTGCGGCACCCTCGGCCTGATGGACGGCTTCATCGAGGACGAAGGCCAGGGCGCGCGAGGTTACGCGCGCTGGATCGAGGGCGCGTTGGAGCGGGGGCCCTTCGGGGGCGCCAAGCGGATGGGCCGGCCCCGGCGGCAGATAGAGGCGTACCGCTGCCCCAAGTGCGGACACCTGGAGCTGTTCGCCACCGCCGAGATGTAGGGCCTGGTCAGCCCTGGGTCTGCAACTGCCGCAACTGCCGCTGCACATGGTCCAGCGCACCCTGCTTGCGCCCCGGCACCCGCGAGCGCAACTCGGCGAGCGACGCCCCCAGTTCCCGCGCCGCGGCCGCGTCCCGGACCTGCCCCCACTGGTGATGCGCCCGGTCCACGGCCGCCTCCACGGCGGGCGCGTCCGCCGCCTGCCCCGCCGCCAGCCGCGCGCCGGCCACCCCGAGCCAGGTCCGGCAGCTGCGCACCGGATCCCCGGCGAACATCGCCAGATCCGCCCGCACCTCGGCCCAGTGCAACGCCTCCTCGGACCCGGACCCGTACGCGTGTACGGCGGCCTGCTCGTAGCGGGCGGCGAGGGCGTAGGCCTCGGAGTGGCGGCCTGCTTGGACGGCGGCGGAGATGGCGGAGTGGGGATCGGCGGCCTCACTGTGCTGCCGCCGGTCGGCATCACTCAGCCCGTCCGGCGGTTGAGGACGAGGCCGTTCAGGCCGATACGGGGGTCTGGGGGCGAAGCCCCCAGGTACGGGACCACCCACGCTGGGCGCGCCCAGCACCAGGTCCGCATGGCCCTCCACGCCCACCCGGGCCAAGGCCTGCTGATGCAACTGCTCCGCAGGAGGCCGCAGCCCACTGCGCAAAATCGTCGCCACGGCCTTCATATACGCGGGTACCGCCACCGCCCGCCGCGACGGCGGAGGTGCTACGCGGCCGTAAACGGCGTTGTTGGCCCCGCAGTCGAGCGGAGCGCTCCGCAGCCACTCCCAGGCCTCGGCGTCCGCATGCAGATCAAGGAACAGCGTGGTGGAACCGGCCGCCCGCAGCCGCAGTTCCTCCCGGATCCAGTGCCACGGCAGCCCGGTGTAGCGCACCGTCGCAGGCGTCGTACGGGCCAGCGCCAGGTGCGGCAGCCGCTGACGGCGGTCGAGTTGCAGCTGCCCGGTCACGAAGACGGTGAGCGGCCCCGGGGCCCCCGCGGCGGCCCGCAACCGGGTGAGCACGGCCTGCGGTTCCAGCGGGTCGGCAAGCTCGACGACGTTCGCGGTGTCCGTGCCGGACAGGACGGCGGGCGGGACGGCCGCGAGGACGGGAAGCACGGACGCCGCGTCCACCAAGCACCCCTTGCCCGCCGGGGATGCGGCGAGCAACAGCACGGTTCCGGGCATCGTTCCCTCCCCCTCCCCCGTCGATCACTTACGGCAGCACCGTAACCGCTGCGGGTGCAAAGGTGGGTCTCAGGACCGAAAACCGGGCGCCGGGCTGCCTGTCGCGAGGTGCTGTCGTACGTCGTCGACCTGGTCCCGGCTGCCGATCGCGAGCGCGACCCAGGAGCCGTCCGGGAAGGCGAGGTCGACGCGGTTGCGGTGGCGAGCGGGATGCGGCTCGCTGCGCAGGGCGAGCGCCTGTCGCGGATACTCCGCGAGGAGTTCGGGGGCCTCGCGCTCAGGCGACAAGGCAGAGCTGAGCAGCAGCACTCTGCGGTCGGTGAAGGTCAGCAGGAAGCTGTCGTTCTCGTAGAGTCCGCGTCCGTCGGCCGCCCGCACGGCGATCACGAAGCGGCCCGCGTCGCTCTGCCAGCCGCCCTGCCACACCCGGCCGCGTACCAGCCGCCAGACGCCGAAGCCGCGCCACATCCACTCGTGCAGCTTGTCGGCCAGTTCCTGCACCGGCGTCGCCAGCACACCGACCGCCGCGAGCAGCCCGCCCCGCGCACGCGGCGGACGGTGGCGGCGCGGCACCCGCTCCGGCGCCAGCGGATCCAGCCCGGCCAGGTAGGCACGCTGGAGCCGCTCACCGCTGGGCAGGCACCGGGCGGCGTACTCCTGACGGCGCACGTCCCGTTCTGTCATCCGAAGTCCTCTTCGATGCTGCGCTTGTTCACCCGGTAGGGCTGATCCTGTTCGAGCTGCCGGTCCCGCGCCTGGGCCTCCTTCACGGTGTCGCTGTGGACCGCCTCCTTGACGGGCCCGGCCGGGTCCCCGGTGAGCCCGGGGACCTCGCCGAAGAGGGGCTTGAAGACATGCTCCTTGAGCTGCTTCATCCCTTCGTGGTGCGCGGCCCACACCAGACCCTTGTGCGTGCCCTCACCGCCCATGCCGCGCCAGCCGGACATCTTGCGGACGCCCTTGGCGGCCTTGAGCACGTCCTTGAACTTCGCCTCCCCGGCCCGCATGTCCTTCACGGCCTTCATCAGGTCCCGCAGGGCCGTGCCGAGCTTCGAGGAGACCTGCTCCACCCGCTCCACGTAGACGGCGACCTCGGCGTCCACCGCGAGCGCGTCCACGGCGGTGGCGAGGCCCGCCGTCAGCAGGTCGGTGATGAGTCCCGCGGCCACCGTCATGGCGATCATCTCGATCGCCTCGCGGATGATGGCCACGACGGTGTCCTCGGCGAGCTTGCACTCCTTCGCGGCGCTGTTGAGGATCTCCGCGGTCCGGCCCATGTCCTCGGCGGTCCGGTCGATGGCGTCGACGTACGCCCCCATGCCGCGACCGAAGGACTCCGAAGCGTCCCCCTCCCAGTGCTCGGGGAGCTTCGCGGCGCCCAGGCGCAGGGTGTCGGCCAGCGACTGGAGCGCCTTCGCCTGGCCGTGCCAGCTCTGCGCGGCGGCATGCAGCTGCGCCGGCATGCCGGTGACCTTCTCCAGCTCGTCGAGCATGCCGGTCGCCTCCAGGACGCCCCGGACGAGGTCGTCGATGCCGGCGTCCAGGCCGTGTTCCTGGCTGGGCCCGACATCCTCCAGCGGAGGGAGCGGCGCGGGTTCGTTCTTCGTCCAGGCGTAGGCGGCTGCCGTGTCGCTCATGCGCCGATGCCGTCCATCCCCTGGCCGAGGTCGTACTCGTTGCTCAGATACTGGCCGCCCACGTCCCGGAGCCCCTTGGCCACGTCCGCCAGCACAGAGACGAGGTCCTGCACGTTGTGCTCGGCGGCGGCCGCGTGTTCCAGATAGGCGGAATGCAGCTCGTCGGAGTCCGGCAGCTTGCCGAACGCACCGCCCGGCACGGTGATGTGGGCGAGCGCGGAGGCCACCCGTGGCAGGTCGTCGAGGTGTTGCTCGGCCTGTGCCGCGTACTTGAGCAGCATGTCCGGGTCGACGTGGAAGCCGTCCCCCATGAGTCCCCCATTGTTTGCAAGCGCGTGCGTTGCTTCCCGGAGTCTAGGAACGCCCGGTAGCGGACCCGCCAAGCCGTGGAAAAGGGAGATCCAATCCCGGTCAAGATCGCGCAAAAACGTCCCTCGCCCCTGCCCGGCTGAACCGCACCCCGGAACTGCCCCCGCCCACCGACTTGCCAGGCCCTGTCTCCAGGTGTGCTCTGGTAGGCAGGGGCGAGGAGAGAGAGGAGTGCTCTCATGGCTCACGCGGCACCCACGTCCGGCGGAATGATGGGCAAGGTCAGGCTGAACCGCGCGGCCCGGCCCACTCGCACACCCGACCTCTTCGACGAGCGGGTCCACACCCTGGCGCGGTACGGCATCCCCGTGGCCCTCGGGCTCGTCTACGGCTTCTGGGCCGCGGCCAACCGGCGCGACGGCGGCCCCGTCACCGGCTGGAACATCCTGTTCGGCTTCGTCACGGCGGCCGTGTTCATCGTGCTGTGCATCGCCGTCGCGACGTTCGCACCGCTGCTCAAGCGTGAACTGCACTCACTGGTGAAGTCCGGCTTCGCGGGCGCCGCGGTCGCCTTCCTCTACAGCCAGACCGGAGAGTCGGTCTACCGCTCGGTGGCCCTGGGCGTGGTCGTCACGGCGGGCATCTTCCTGGTGTTCTTCTACCGCTACTACACGCGCGAGGACGCCGTCGGAAACCGGATCCGCTGACCGGCACGAGGGCTTTCCCGGCGGATCGGGCCGGCTGCACGCGACGCCGGGCTGATCCGCCGGACCGGCTCCGGCGTGCGGCGCACCGGACGGAACCCATATGGGGGCGCCCCGCTCGCGCGCCCCGCCCCCGGGCCGTTGTCTGGAGCAGTGGCCCCCAAGCGACCCGAGCGTCTGCGGCACGCCCTGTCGGCGGCACTGATCGCCCTCGCGTGTCTGCTCGCGCCGTGCGGCACGCTCGCGGCCTGGGCGGCGTACGACCTGACCGACACCAGCCGCTACGTCACGGCGATGGCGCCGCTGGCCGGGGACCCCGCCGTGCGGGACGCGGTCGCGGACACCGTCGGCGCCGGGATCATGGCGCAGGTCGACGACCGGGGGGACGTACGGCGGCTGCGGGGCACCGTGCGCCCCTTCGTGCACGACGCGGTGCACTCCTTCACCGGTACCGAGGCCTTCCGGCTGGCCTGGGACTCCGGGAACCGGGCGGTCCACGACGCGGTGCTGCGCGCCCTGCACGACGAGAGCGACCGCGACGTCACCGTCGACCTCGCCCCCCTCACCGCCCAGGTCAAGCGTCAACTCGCCGTGGAACACGTCCCGTTGGCGAACCGTATCCCGGTCGAGCACACCGAGGTGGCGGTGCTCCCGGCCCAGGAACTGGACCGCCTGCGGAAGGGATTCCACGTGCTGGAAGTCGCCGGTTTCTGGCTGCCCGTGGCGGCCGTCGTCTTCGCCGTGACCGGGATCTCCGTCGCCGCCTGCCGCCGCCGCGCGGTCACCGCGACGGCCCTCGGCACGGCACTCGGCGGTGCCCTGCTCGCCCTCGCCGTCACCGTCGGCCGCCACCTCACCCTCGCCGACCTCCCCGACGAGACCCAGCAGCCGGCCGCGGCCGCCGTCTACGACGCCCTGACGGCAACCCTCCGCCAGGCGTGCTGGCTCCTGATCACTCTGGGCCTGACGGTCGCCCTGGCGGCTTGGCTCATGGGCCGCTTCCGGAGCAGCTCGACCGCGCCCCAGAGGGGCCCGGGGCAGCATCGATCTGCGGCTCCGCCGGGGGGCGCGACCAGCCACAACGCACCCGCAGACGAATCGGACCTACAGCGGAGCCCTTAGAGCCAGGCCGGCAAGCACCTGCAGCGCCCGCTCCAGATCAGGCAAAGCAGCAGACGCCAGACCAAGCCTGACCGCATCCGGGGTCCGTTTGGGGTCGACCACAAAGGCGGTCCCCGGCGTGACGGCGACCCCGTGCGCGGCGGCCGCGGCCGTGAAAGTATCCGCGCGCCACGGCGCCGGCAGTTCCCACCAGGCGAAATACGCCCGCGGATCACACCGCACCCGAAACCCCTCCAGCTGCTCGGCAACCAGCCGCTGCCTGCCCGCCGCATCCTCCCGCTTGGCCGCCACCAGCCGCTCCACCGTCCCGTCCCCGATCCACCGCACACCCGCCTCCAGCGCGAACCGTCCGGCACTCCACCCCCCGGACCGCACGGCCGCCGCCACCGCCTCCACCCGATGCGCCGGTACGACGAGAAAACCGGCCGTGAGCCCGGGCGCGACCCGCTTGGAGAGGCCGTCGACGACATGGGTGAGGCGAGGGGCGTATGCGGCGAGCGGGTCGAGGGCCTCGCCCGGGTCGGCGAGGAAGGACCAGATGCGGTCCTCCACGACGGGGACGTCCAAGTCGGTGACGACCTCGGCGAGTTGGCGCCGCCGTGTCTCACCCGTCGTCACGGACGTCGGGTTGTGCAGGGTCGGCTGGACGTACAGCGCCGACAGGGGAGCGGCCCGGTGCGCGGCCGCGACCGACTCCGGACGCAGCCCGCCCTCATCCGTGGCCAGCGCGACCAGCCGGACGCCCAGCCGGCCCGCGATCTCCTTGACCAGCGGATACGTCAGCTCCTCGACCCCCACCCGGCCGCCCGGCCGGACGAGGGAGGCGAGGGCGGCGGCGACGGCCTGGCGGGCGTTGCCGGTGAAGAGCAGCCGGTCGGGGGCCGGGCGCCAGCCGGGGGTGGTGAGCAGGGCCGCCACCGCCTCGCGGGCCTGCGCGGTCCCGGCGGCGGGGGCCGGGCGCAGGGCCTCGGTGAGGACGTCGGGCCGCAGCATCGGCGCGAGGGCGGGGGCGAGCAGCTTCGACTGGCCGGGCGCGGAAGGGTAGTTGAGCTCCATGTTCACCGGGGCGGCGGTCGCCGGTTCGGTGAGCGCCCGCCCGGCGGGTCCGGTCCGGGCGGCCCGTACGAAGGTGCCCCGGCCGACCTCGCCGACGACCAGGCCCCGCCGCACCAGCTCGCCGTACGCCCGCTCCGCCGTGGAGGCCGCGATCCCGTGCCGACGGGCGAACTTCCGCTGCGGAGGCAGCCGTTCGCCCGGCCGGAGCCGTCCGGCGGCGATGTCGTCGGCTATGCGGTCGGCTATCCGCCGGTACGCGTCCACTGGGCCCCCTGTTGTTGCCGTTCCCGGCATTGCACCGAGGGCAAAGATCTTATTGCACTGAGAAGTTGGCCCGCCCTAGGGTCGAAGCCATGCCGATCCCGCTGGTCCTCGTCCACGGCCACCCGTTCGACCACACGATGTGGAGCCCGCAGCTGGAGGCGTTCTCCGGTTCCCGCCGGATGATCGCCCCCGACCTGCGCGGCTACGGCGCCGCCCCCGCATCTCCGCAGGTCACGCGCTTCGAGCAGTTCGCACAGGACCTCGCGGCACTGCTGGACGAGCTGGGCGTGGAGTCGTGCGTGCTCGCCGGGCTCTCCATGGGCGGCCAGATCGTCATGGACTTCTACCGGCAGTTCCCCGGCCGCGTGCGCGGCCTGGTCCTCGCCGACACCTTCCCGGCGCCGGAGACACCCGAGGGCGTCGAGGTGCGGCACGCCATGGCGGACCGCCTGCTGCGGGAGGGCATGCGCGGATACGCCGACGAGGTGCTGGAGAAGATGGTCGCGCCGTACGCCTCCGCCGAGGTCAAAGCCCACGTCCACCGCATGATGACGGCCACCCGCCCCGAGTCCGCCGCAGCCGCCCTGCGCGCCCGCGCCGCCCGCCCCGACTACCGCGAGCTGCTCACCACCGTCACGGTCCCGGCCCTGGTGGTCGTGGGCGCCGACGACACCTACACCCCGGTCGCCGACGCCGAGGCGATGCACGCGGCACTCCCCGACTCGATCCTCCACGTCATCGAGGGCACGGCCCACATGCCGAACCTGGAGCGGCCGAAGGAGTTCAACGCGGCGCTGGAGAGTTTCCTGGCGCGCGTCGACTCCGCCGGGGGATGATTCGGGCATCCCACTCGTGAGCGGAGGGCCCGGACTTGGACACTGCGGCTGCCGAGTGGACGGCTGCGCGCGAGGGCGAGCCGGTACGGCGGGCCGGGCGGCGTTTCGCGTCGTGGTGCGCGGGGCTGCTGCTGGCCGCGGTGAGCGTGGTCGTCGGCTGCCGGGCCGCCGACAGCGACGGCTTCACCCCGGTCCCCCAGGTCCTCGCCTTCCTGCCCTGGCTTCTCGCCCCCGCCGGGCTGGCCCTGCTCCTCGCGCTGCTCGGCCGCCGGCGCCTCGGCATGGCCTGGGCGCTCGCCGTCCTCGGCCTGCTGGCGTGGTTCATCGAGCCGTACGGGAAGACCGACGAGCCCGGCGGCGTCCCCGTCGCCGAGTTCAAGGTGCTGACCTCGAACGTCGAGTTCGGGCGCGGGACGGGCTCCCTCGTCCCCGAGATCCGGCGCCACAAGCCGGACCTCGTGTTCGTGGAGGAGTGCGAGTACACCTGCCAGGCCCGGCTGAAGCGGGACTTCGGCGCCGACTACCCGTACCGGCAGGCCGTGGCGGCCGGCGGCAGCCACGGCTCGATCATCCTCAGCCGCTATCCGCTCAAGGGCACGTCGGGCGTGACCGGGACCATGGGCATGCCCGGTGCCGTCGCCGATGTGCGCGGACATGCCGTACGGCTCCAACTGGCCCACCCCATGCCGCCGCTGCCCGGCCAGGTCGACCTCTGGCGCAGGGAGCTCGGACGGCTGCGGGACGCTGCCGCCGCCGCCCGTACGCCCATGATCCTGGCCGGCGACTTCAACGCCTCCCAGGACCACGCCGCCTTCCGCCGCATCCTCGACACCGGCCTGCGCGACGCCGCCCGCCTCGCGGGCCACGCCCGCACACCCACCTGGCCCGCCCGCACGGCCCCGACCTTCGGCACCCAGATCGACCACGTACTCATCTCCCGGGACTTCTCGACGAGCAGCGCCCACTTCCTGGCCCTGACCGACACCGACCACCGCGCACTGCTCGTGGACGTCACGCTCCACCGGCGCGGATGAGCCGAAGCGGGGTGCCCATGTCCGCCTCCGCCTGGCGGCCCGCACGGAAACCGACCTGGACGGCGCCCTGCCCGCACTGGAGGAGACGTACGGGGAATCGGCCCACCGGGCACCGGCGTACCGGGAGTGGCTGGAACACAAGGCGTCCGCGTTGACGCGTGGTTGACACGCGTGGCCATACTGTCCCTTGCCCCTGCCCAAGATCGCTATCTGGGGCCGCTAACCTTACGTGTCCGTCCTGGCCAGGGATTGACGGGATCAACTCACGCGAAGGGTTGCGCACATGGGCATTCTCACTCTCCTGCGGAACGCGTTCGGCAGGTCACGCAAGGGGCGTGCCGCCGAAGCAGAGGGTGCGGACCTCACCCCTTCGCACACTCCGGAACCAACGGTCCCGGCCCCCTCCCCCGAGCCGCAGCCGACCCCGTCTGCCCAGGTCCCGGAGCCGCGTTCGTCGTCCACGGAGGACCAGGACGAGCACGAACTGGTCTCGGCGGCCTTCGACAACGTCACGGTTCCGAGGCCGTCGGAGCCGCTGGACCGGGCGACCCCGGAGCCCGAGAACCCGGCGGCGGAGGCCGAGCCCGAGCTGTCCGAGCAGCCGGAACCGGCCACTGAGGCTGCCCCGGAACCGGAGCCGGTGGCGGAGGCCGCCCCCGAGCCGGTGATCGAGACGATCCCCGAGCCGGAGGCGGAGACTGAGCCCGAGGCCGAGGAGCCGGTAGCCGCCGAGGCTCCGGAGCCGACCCCGGCACCGGAGGAGACCGCGAAGGCGGAGGCCGAGCAGGAAGCAGAGGCCGAGGCAGAGCCCGAGCCCACGCCGGTCGCGGAGCCCGAGGCCCCGGAGCAGACCCTGGAGCCAGCAGAACCCGAGCCGGAGGCGGAAGCCACCCCCGAGCCGGAGGCGGAAGCCACCCCCGAGCCAGTCACGGAGGCCGAAGCCGAGGCGCCGCGGCAGACCCCCGAGCCCGCAGCCGAGGCGGACGAGCCCGCGGCCGCCGACGGCGACGAGGCCCCACAGGGGCCACCGGCAGCCGACGACGAAAGTGGTACGGGTGGTGCGGGTGGGAACACCCCCGCCGAAGGCGAAGCCGAGGCGGAAGCAACCGAGCCCGAGGCTGAGGCACAGCCTGAGGCCGAGCCCACGGCCGAGGCGCAGCCCGAGGCCGCGGTCGAGGCGCAGCCCGAACCCCAGGCGCAGTCGGCAGCCGACCCCGCGGTCGGGAATCTCGCCCCCGCCGCCGCCCTGGCAAAGGCCGGCCTGACAACCGCCCGCGCCAAGGTCTACCTCGTACTCGACCGCTCCGCGAGCATGCGCCCGTACTACAAGGACGGCTCCGCCCAGGCCCTGGCCGACCAGACCCTCGCCCTCGCCGAGCACCTCGACCCCGCCGGCAGCGAGAAGGCCTCCGTCCACGTCGTCTTCTTCTCCACCGAGGTCGACGGCACCACCGACCTCACCCAGGCCTCCCCCGAGACCGCCATCGACGACGCCCACGCCGGCCTCGGCCGCATGGGCCGTACCAGCTACCACGCGGCCGTGGAAGCGGTCCTCGCCCACTACGACGCCCACACCCCCGACGCGAAGACCCCCGCCCTGGTGATCTTCCAGACGGACGGCGCCCCGGACGCCAAGACCCCCGCCACCCAGGCCCTCACCGACGCCGCGAAGACCCACCCCTCGGTGTTCTTCTCCTTCGTCGCGTTCGGCGACCACGACAACAAGGCCTTCGACTACCTCCGCAAACTGAAGACCGACAACACGGCCTTCTTCCACGCGGGCCCGACCCCCCTGGAGCTCACGGACGCGGAGCTCTACGACGGCGTACTGATCGACTGGCGCCCGTAACACCTCGTCCCGGTGCCGCCCGCTTCTCACCCGGTAAAACGGGAGGCGGGCGGCACACCCATGTCGGCTACGATTTCAAGGTTCGCAAAGCCACAAGAAACCGACCTGGGAGCAGCCCCCGATGGCTCGACACCTCATCACCAGCGCCCTTCCGTACATCAACGGAATCAAGCACCTGGGCAACATGGTGGGGTCCATGCTCCCGGCGGACGTGTACTCCCGCTACCTCCGCCAGCGCGGCCACGACGTCCTGTACATCTGCGCGACGGACGAGCACGGCACCCCCGCCGAGCTGGCGGCCAAGGAGCAGGGCCTCCCGGTGGACGAGTTCTGCGCCCAGGCGCACGACGCCCAGAAGGCGGTCTACGACGGCTTCGCGCTCGCCTTCGACTACTTCGGCCGCAGCTCCTCCCCGCAGAACGTCGAGATCACCCAGCACTTCGCCCGCCGCCTCAACGAGAACGGCTTCATCGAAGAGCGCGCGATCCGCCAGGTGTACTCGCCCGCCGACGGCCGCTTCCTGCCGGACCGCTACGTCGAGGGCACCTGCCCGCACTGCGGCTACGACAAGGCCCGCGGCGACCAGTGCGAGAACTGCACCCGCGTACTGGACCCGACCGACCTGATCAACCCGCGCTCGGCGATCTCGGGCTCCACGGACCTGGAGGTCCGCGAGACCAAGCACCTCTTCCTCCTCCAGTCCAAGCTGGAGAACGAGGTGCGCGAGTGGGTCGCCCGCCACGACAAGGACTGGCCGCAGCTGGCCTCCTCCATCGCCCACAAGTGGCTGACCGAGGGCCTGCACGACCGCGCGATCACCCGCGACCTGGACTGGGGCGTCCCGGTCCCGGCCGACACCTGGCCGGAGCTGGCCGCGGAGGGCAAGGTCTTCTACGTCTGGTTCGACGCCCCGATCGAGTACATCGGCGCGACGAAGGAGTGGTCGGACCAGGACCCCTCGACCCGCGACTGGAAGTCGTGGTGGTACGACGTCGACAACGACGTCCGCTACACGGAGTTCATGGCGAAGGACAACGTCCCCTTCCACACCGTGATGTTCCCGGCCACCGAACTCGGCGTCCGCGAGCCGTGGAAGAAGGTCGACTACGTCAAGGCCTTCAACTGGCTGACGTACTACGGCGGGAAGTTCTCCACGTCCCAGAAGCGGGGCGTCTTCACCGACCAGGCCCTGGACATCCTCCCGGCGGACTACTGGCGCTACTTCCTGATCGCCAACGCTCCTGAGTCGGACGACTCGTCCTTCACCTGGGAGCACTTCACGGCCACGGTGAACAAGGACCTGGCCGACACCCTCGGCAACTTCGTCAACCGCGTGCTGTCGTTCTCCAAGAAGCGCTTCGGCGAGGAGGTCCCGGCGGGCGGTGAGCCGGGGGAGGCGGAGCGGAAGCTGGGCGAGCAGATCGCGGAGCTCCTCGCGGAGTACGAGTCCCAGCTGGAGGCCCTCCAGTTCCGCAAGGCGGCCGCGGCCCTGCGCGCCCTGTGGTCCGCGGGCAACTCCTACCTGGAGGAGAAGGCCCCCTGGCTGGAGATCAAGACGAACCAGGACGGCGCGGCCCTGACCCTGCGCACCGCGATGAACCTGATCCACCTCTACGCGGTGGTCTCGGAACCCTTCATCCCGACGACCTCGGCCGCCATGCGCCAGGCCTTCGCCCTCCCGGAGACTGCATCTGATCAAAAGCGTGCAACCTGGGTCTCCCCGACCGAGGCGAAGTCCCTCACCGCGGTCCCCGCCGGCACGCCCTTCACGGTCCCGCCGGTCCTGTTCGCCAAGCTGACGGACGAGGACCTGGAGACGTACAAGGAGCGCTTCGGCGGCGAGCCCGCGTAACCGCACAAGACCAGAAGGGCCCGGGACCGAACGGTGCCGGGCCCTTTGCGTGGCGCGACCCCGAGCAGGGCGGTTCCGTTCCGTTCTGTGGAGATCGACCGACGTCTCGTGAATCTTCGGCGAGGCCAATGGTGTCCTCATCGACGACTGGGGGATATTGCCACGCCACATACGTAGGGTGTGCGCCATGGCAGTCCCCGAGGTCATACCGATCTCCTACGAACCGCACGGCCGGGCCGAGGCCATCGGCCGCTATGCGGACGGCCAGTTCCTGGGAACGGTCACGTACGCCTTTCCGCGCGGGTACCGTCCGGACGACGGCTGGGAAAACGAAAAACGTCTCTTCGCGGTGCTCCACACCTTCGACGCCGAGGGCGAGTACCGCGACTCGGAGATCTGGTGTGCCGGCACCTGGGCCGAGCAGCAGCGCAACCCGCACGGTGACGACTCGGTGCTCACCCGCGCCCGGGTGCACCTGGCGAAACTGCTGCGCAGCCTGCCCCGGCGCTCCTACACGGACATCGCGATACGGCCGTTCCAACTCACCGTGGACGGCGTGCTGTTCGGCCTGGTGACCGGCCAGGACGAGGAGGGCGGCTGGGCCGAGCTCCACCCGGACCGCCTGTTCTTCACCTCGCCCTGGGACGGCTCGTACGACACCTAGTGCCGCAGCCCTCCTGCGCCGTCCGCGTCACCCGCGCGTACTCCGCCGCCGGGCGGCAAAGGGTGCGCAAGCGAAAGGGCTCGAAACCGGCGTCGGTTTCGAGCCCTTCCTCACCGCCTGCTACTTCGGCTGCGGCTTGCGCACCGACAGGTGCAGCTCCTTCAGCCGCGCCTCCTCCAGCTCCGTCGGCGCGCCCATCATCAGGTCCTGGGCGTTGCCGTTGAGCGGGAAGGCGATCGTCTCGCGGATGTTCGGCTCGTCGGCCAGCAGCATGACGATGCGGTCGACGCCGGGGGCGATGCCGCCGTGCGGCGGGGCACCGAAGCGGAAGGCGCGCAGCATGCCGGCGAACTTCTCCTCGACGGTGTCACGGTCGTAGCCCGCGATCTCGAAGGCCTTGAGCATGATCTCCGGCTCGTGGTTCCGGATCGCACCGGAGGACAGCTCGACGCCGTTGCAGACGATGTCGTACTGCCAGCCGAGGATGTCCAGCGGGTCCTGCGTCTGAAGGGCCTCCAGACCGCCCTGCGGCATGGAGAAGGGGTTGTGCGAGAAGTCGATCGCGCCGGTGTCCTCGTCCTTCTCGTACATCGGGAAGTCGACGATCCAGCAGAACCGGAAGACGCCCTCCTCGAAGTGCCCGGCACGCTTGGCGGCCTCGACGCGGACCGCGCCCATGATCTTGGAGACCTCGTCGAACTCGCCCGCGCCGAAGAACACGGCGTGACCGGCGGCCAGCGACAGGCGCTTGGTCAGCTCGGCGACGTTCTCCTCGGTGAGGAACTTCGCGATCGGGCCGGACAGCGAACCGTCCTCGGCCACGCGCACCCAGGCCAGGCCCTTGGCACCCTGGGAGACCGCGAAGTCACCGAGCTGGTCGAAGAACTTCCGGGGCTGCGCGGAGACGTCCGGCACCGGCAGCGCACGCACGTGCTTGCCGGCGAAGGCCTTGAACTCCGAGCCCTCGAAGATGTCGGTGATGTCGACGAGCTCCAGCTGGGCCCGCAGGTCCGGCTTGTCGGAGCCGTACTTCAGCATCGCCTCGCGGAACGGGATCCGCGGGAAGGGCGAGGTGACATGGCGGCCGCCGCCGAACTCCTCGAACAGCTCCGTCATCAGCTGCTCGATCGGCTGGAAGACGTCCTCCTGCTCGACGAAGCTCATCTCGACGTCGAGCTGGTAGAACTCGCCCGGCGAACGGTCCGCACGCGCGTCCTCGTCACGGAAGCAGGGCGCGATCTGGAAGTAGCGGTCGAAGCCGGAGATCATCAGCAGCTGCTTGAACTGCTGCGGCGCCTGCGGCAGGGCGTAGAACTTGCCCGGGTTGAGGCGGGAGGGCACCACGAAGTCACGCGCGCCCTCGGGGGAGGTCGCCGACAGGATCGGCGTCGCCATCTCGTTGAAGCCGAGGGCGACCATCTTCGAGCGGATCGAGGCGATCACCGACGACCGCAGCATGATGTTCTTGTGCATGCGCTCGCGACGCAGATCCAGGAAGCGGTACTCCAGGCGCCGCTCCTCGTTGACCCCGTCCTCGGTGTTGATCGTGAACGGGAGCGGGGCGGCCGCGCCGAGCAGCTCGACCTCGCCGACCTCGACCTCGATCTCACCGGTCGGCAGGTCGGGGTTGACGTTCTCGGTGCCCCGGGAGACGACCTTGCCGTCGACGCGGACCGTCGACTCCTTGGTCAGCTTGTCGAGGGCCTCGTACGCCGGGGTGCCAGGACGGGCGACGAGCTGCGTGATGCCGTAGTGATCGCGCAGATCGATGAAGAGGATGCCGCCCAGGTCGCGCCGATTGTGCAGCCAGCCACTCAGCCGGACGTCGGTGCCGACGTCAGAGGAGCGGAGCTCGCCGCAGGTGTGGGACCTGTACCGATGCATCGTCGTTCATCCAGTCTTCGCGGATCGGGGGCTGTGTTTCAGGGTGTTTCACGTGAAACAACCCCCAGGGTACCGGGCACCCCAAGATCGGCTCCCCACCATTAAGAGTGGGCAATCGGTGGCACTCCTCGATCACCACTCCATAAAGTGGGGCAATGCGCACTGGTGAGCCTCTGCCCGCCGTGGGGGAGGTTCTCGCCGCCCTCGCGACCGGTCTGTGGCACTGGGACACCGCCACCGAACTCGTCACGGTCGACGCCGAAGCGGCTCGGCTGCTGGGCCTGCCCGCCGAGCAGACCACTCTCACGGAGGCCAAGGCCCGGGCCCGGCTCCATCCGGTCGACTGGAACGAGATCATCGCCGTCGTCGGGCTCGCCGTCGCCGAGGGCACGCTCGCCGAGGTGCGGATCCGGATCATGGACGAGCACGGCCGGGTGATCCGTGTCGTGCGCTCCCGCTCCAAGCCGTCCTTCGACCCCGAGAAGAAGTCGTTCCAGCTGATCGGCACCCTTCAGGAGGTCACCGAGCCGACCCCGGGCACGCCGGCCGGACGCAGCGCCGTCACCGGCGACTGGCGGCGCTCCAGGGAGGCGTTCCTGCTGGACGCGGGCCGGGCGCTGGCCGAGGCGCGGTCCACGGAAGAGGTGCTGCGGGTCGCGGCGGGCCTGTCGATGCCGGGGTTCACCCCGGACGGGCTCGCGGTGTTCGGCGTCGAGGGTGACCGGCTGACGATCATCGGCCACCACGGACACCAGCCCAACGACGACGGCCCCTTCTCCCACATGTCCCTGGACACGGACTACCCGGCCGCCGAGGTGGTCCGCACCGGCCGTGCCGTCTACCTCTCCACCCCCGAGCAGTACAAGTCGCGCTACCCGGCCGCCTGGCCGCTCGCCGCGTCCTTCAATCGCCATTCCTGGGCGTTCCTGCCGCTGACCGTGGCGGGCCGCACGATGGGCGCCTGGATGGCGGCCTTCGCCTACCCGGTCACCTTCAATCCGGACGAGCGGTCGGTGCTGACAACGGTGGCCCGCATGCTCGCCCAGGCGCTGTCCCGGGCGGGCGCGGCCGAGACCGAGCGCGCACTGACCGACGGTCTGCAGCGCTCGATGCTGCCGACCCTCGGCCCGCAGATACCGGGCATGAGCGTCGCCGCCCGCTATGTCCCCACCGGCGGCGGCCTCCAGGTCGGCGGCGACTGGTACGACATGATTCCGCTGCCTGGGGGTCCCCCCACTGGGGGAGGTCGGATCGCCCTGGTCATCGGCGACGTCCAGGGCCATGACGTGCGGGCGGCCGGTCTGATGGGCCAGCTCCGTATCGCCCTGCGCGCCTACGCCTCCGAGGGCCACCGCCCCGACGCGGTGCTCTCCCGCGCCTCCCGCTTCCTGCACGGCCTGTCGGACGGCGCCACCCGACCCGGCGCCCCCGACGAGGACGACCTGGCGGACCTGCGCTTCGCGACCTGTCTGTACGTCGAGGCCGACCCGGCGACCGGGACCCTAGACATCGCTCGCGCCGGGCACCCGGACCCGGCGATCCGGATGGCGGACGGCACGGTGCTGGCCCGTCCGACGGCGGGCGGTCTGCCGCTCGGCATCGACCCGGACGCCGACTACCCGACCACCCGGATCATCCTCGAACCCGGCGAGACCATGCTGATCTGCACCGACGGTCTGATCGAGACCGGCGGGCACGACCTGGAGAGCGGCTGGCAGCGGATCCGCGCGATCCTGGAGGACCACAAGGGCGACCTGGAGGAACTGGCCGACGCCCTGGTCCAGGGGGTCCACGGCCCTTCCTCCCACCACACCACCGGCCCCCTCGCGGACCGGCGCGAGGACGACATAGCCGTACTGCTGCTGTCCCGGCCCGAGGAGGGCTTCGGCGAGACGCTGCTCGTGCCGCCGAAGGTCCGCCGCACCATGCTGTCCGTCGCACAGGCGGAACCGGAGCGGGTGGCGGTGGCCCGGCAGCACCTGCGGGAGCTGCTGCACGACTGGCCCTCGTCGGACCAGGTCGACTCGGCGGTGCTGCTGGTCTCCGAGATGCTCACCAACGTCCTCGTGCACACCGACGCCGACGCGCTGCTGCTGGCGGAGGTGCGGGGCGAGCACGGCGGCCGCCGGATGCGCATCACCGTCACGGACACCAGCGACGCCCTCCCGCACAAGCGTCGCCCCGGCGAACTGGCCTCATCGGGGCGCGGGTTGATGCTCATCGAGCTGCTCGCGGACGCATGGGGCGTGGATCCGCAGGGCGAGGGCAAGAGCATCTGGTTCGAGCTCTACGAGTCGGACGGCTCGGGCACCTGATACCTGGCCCGCAGTTCGTGTACGACGCCGTAGGCGGCGGCGGTGAGCGGCACGGCGAGCAGCATCCCGAGCACTCCGGCGACGGAGGCCCCCGCCGTGATCGCCACCATGACCACCGCCGGGTGCATCTGCACGGTCCGGCTCTGGATCATGGGCGTGAGCACATGCCCCTCCAGCACCTGCACGGCGAGGACGACCCCGAGCACCCACAGCGCGATCACGAACCCGCGGTGGGCGAGCG
The DNA here is from genome assembly GCF_040682555.1 of Streptomyces sp. NPDC051172. Taxonomy (NCBI): domain Bacteria; kingdom Bacillati; phylum Actinomycetota; class Actinomycetes; order Kitasatosporales; family Streptomycetaceae; genus Streptomyces; species Streptomyces sp. NPDC051172. The sequence continues at coordinate 85,642 of NZ_JBFBBE010000013.1, read as the reverse complement.
CGACCAGTACGGCGATGGCACCGGAGAGGAAGGCGTCGATGAGCGTGATGAAGCTGGTGCCGCGTATGAAGCCCTCGACGGCCTCGTAGGCGCGGCGGGCCATGGCCTCCTGCGTGTCGCCGCTCTTCCCGGAGGCGATGCCCCGGATCAGGTCGGCGGCCTTGTGCGAGTCCCGCAGGAAGAAGACGAGGAACAGCGCGGTGAGGAGTTTCCTGGCGTTCGTGGCGAGGTCGTCCAGGGAGGTTCCCGCGGCCCCGAAATGATCGGCGACGCCCTGGGCCGCGTCCTTCAGTGAGGCGACGATCCGGTCACCGGTGCCGATGAACGCGGCGACGACGATGTACAGGGCTCCGCCGACGACGGCCACGACCGCGACACAGGTGAGCCCGGCGGCGACGGACCGGTTGAGGGCCCTGACCAGGCGGCGAGCCGCCGAACGGGGTCGGGAGAAGCTGCACCCGTCCAGCGGATCACGCCCGCCGGTGCCGTGTCCTGCGCGGACGGCCCACCCGGGTGAGATCCCGGTGGTCCGCCCGCGCACGGTCCCAGCGAGCCTTACAGGCCGCCCTCGGTCATCCCGTGCACGGCCGGGATGGTGCCCAGTCGGCCCTTCTGGAAGTCCTCGAAGGCCTGCTGGAGTTCCTCGCGGGTGTTCATGACGAACGGGCCGTAGTGGGCCATGGGCTCCCGTATGGGCTGTCCGCCCAGGAGGACGACCTCCAGGTCCGGGGTGTGCGAGTCCTGCTTCTCGTCCGCGCGGACGGTCAGCGTGGAGCCCGCACCGAAGACGGCGGTCTGGCCCAGCTCGATCGGCCGGCGCTCGGCACCGACCGCGCCCCGGCCGGCGAGGACGTACGCGAGGCCGTTGAAGTCCTCGCGCCAGGGCAGGGTGAGCTCCGCACCCGGCGCCAGCGTCGCGTGGATCATCGTGATCGGGGTGTGTGTGATGCCGGGGCCCTGGTGGCCGTCGAGCTCACCCGCGATGACCCGCAGAAGCGCGCCGCCGTCCGGGGTCGTCAGCAGCTGAACGTTTCCGCCGCGGATGTCCTGGTAGCGGGGGGCCATCATCTTGTCCCTGGCCGGCAGGTTCACCCACAGCTGCAGACCGTGGAAGAGCCCACCGGACATGACGAGGGACTCCGGCGGGGCCTCGATGTGCAGCAGGCCCGAGCCCGCGGTCATCCACTGGGTGTCGCCGTTGGTGATGGTGCCGCCACCGCCCTGCGAGTCCTGGTGGTCGAAGATCCCGTCGATGATGTAGGTGACGGTCTCGAAGCCGCGGTGCGGGTGCCAGGGGGTGCCCTTGGGCTCGCCCGGCGCGTACTCCACCTCGCCCATCTGGTCCATCATGATGAACGGGTCGAGGTACTTGTAGTTGATCCCGGCGAACGCCCGGCGCACCGGGAAGCCCTCGCCCTCGAAACCGCTCGGCGCGGTCGTGACAGCGAGCACGGGACGGGCCACGGCTTCGGCCGGAGCGGCCACGCGGGGCAGGGTCAGCGGGTTCTCGACGGTCACTGCAGGCATGTCGGTACCTCCTTGTGCGGCCAGTTTAGTTGAGCATTGAACTTTCTGCCACCCGTAACAGAGAAAGCCCGGAGGGCATTCCCTCCGGGCTCCGGCAGACAGGTGTCAGCCGTACATCCTGCGCATCGCGAACTCGACCATCTGCTCCACGGCCTTCGCGTCGAAGACCATGCGGTGCTCGCCCTCCATGTCGAGGACGAAGCCGTAGCCGGTGGGGAGCAGATCGATGACCTCGGCCCCCGTGATCACGAAGTACTTGGACTCCTTGCCCGCGTACCGGCGCAGCTCCTTGAGCGAGGTGAACATCGGGATCACCGGCTGCTGGGTGTTGTGCAGGGCGAGGAACCCGGGGTTGTCGCCGCGCGGGCAGTAGACCTTCGACGTGGCGAAGACCTGCTGGAAGTCCTCCGCGGACAGCTGGCCGGTGGTGAAGGCCCGTACCGCGTCCGCCAGCGACGGCGGGGACGGCTCGGGATACAGCGGTGGCTGCTGCCCGTAACCGCCGGGGCCCTGCTGCGGCTGGGCATACTGCTGCTGCGCCCCCGCACCCACGTTCTGGTCGTAGCCGTACATGGACGCAAGAGTACTGAGTCACAGAAACCCATTCGGGGTTGCTTCTTATTACCGGCGGGTAGCATCATCGTAGCTACTTGTTGGTACGTGAACTAGCGCGAGGAGCTACACCCGGTGCCTCGCCGATTTCTCTAACGGAGCCGTCGCCATGGGGCACTACAAGTCGAATCTGCGCGACATCGAGTTCAACCTCTTCGAAGTCCTCGGTCGGGACAAGCTGTACGGCACCGGCCCGTTCGAGGAGACGGACGTCGACACCGCCAAGAGCATCCTCGAGGAGCTGACCCGCCTCGCGGAGAACGAGCTGGCGGAGTCCTTCGCGGACGCCGACCGCAACCCGCCCGTCTTCGACCCGGAGACGAACACCGCCCCGGTCCCGGCGTCCTTCAAGAAGAGCTACAAGGCCTTCATGGACTCCGAGTACTGGCGCCTCGGCCTGCCCGAGGAGATCGGCGGCACCACCTCGCCCCGCTCCCTGATCTGGGCCTTCGCCGAGCTGATCCTGGGCGCCAACCCGGCCGTCTGGATGTACTCCTCGGGCCCCGCGTTCGCCGGCATCCTCTTCGAGGAGGGCAACGAGGTCCAGAAGCACATAGCCAAGGTCGCCGTGGAGAAGCAGTGGGGCTCCACGATGGTCCTCACCGAGCCCGACGCGGGCTCCGACGTCGGCGCCGGCCGCACCAAGGCGATCCAGCAGGAGGACGGCTCCTGGCACATCGAGGGCGTGAAGCGCTTCATCACCTCCGGTGAGCACGACATGGAGGAGAACATCCTCCACTACGTCCTCGCCCGCCCCGAGGGCGCCGGCCCCGGCACCAAGGGCCTGTCCCTCTTCCTCGTCCCGAAGTACCTCTTCGACTTCGAGACCGGCGAGCTGGGCGAGCGCAACGGCGTGTACGCGACGAACGTCGAGCACAAGATGGGCCTGAAGGCCTCCAACACCTGCGAGATGACCTTCGGCGACCAGCACCCCGCCAAGGGCTGGCTGATCGGCGACAAGCACGACGGCATCCGCCAGATGTTCCGCATCATCGAGTTCGCCCGCATGATGGTCGGCACGAAGGCGATCTCCACGCTGTCGACGGGCTACCTGAACGCGCTGGAGTACGCCAAGGAGCGCGTCCAGGGCCCCGACCTGGCGAACTTCATGGACAAGACCGCGCCCAAGGTCACCATCACGCACCACCCGGACGTCCGCCGCTCGCTGATGACGCAGAAGGCGTACGCCGAGGGCATGCGCGCCCTGGTGCTCTACACGGCCTCCCTCCAGGACGAGATCCAGGTCAAGGAAGCTGCGGGCGAGGACACCAAGGCGCTGGAGGCCCTGAACGACCTGCTGCTGCCGATCGTCAAGGGCTACGGCTCCGAGAAGGGCTACGAGCAGCTCGCGCAGTCGCTGCAGACCTTCGGCGGCTCCGGCTTCCTGCAGGAGTACCCGATCGAGCAGTACATCCGGGACGCCAAGATCGACACCCTGTACGAGGGCACCACCGCGATCCAGGGCCAGGACTACTTCTTCCGGAAGATCGTCCGCAACCAGGGCGCGGCGCTGAACTCCCTCGCGGAGGAGATCAAGAAGTTCCTGGCGCTCGGCGAGGGCGGCGAGGAGCTGGCCGGCGCCCGCGAGCACCTCGCGAAGGCCGCCGTCGAGCTGGAGGCCATCGTCGGCCTGATGCTGACGGACCTCGCGGCCACCGAGCAGGACGTCAAGAACATCTACAAGGTGGGCCTGAACACCACCCGCCTGCTGCTGGCCTCCGGTGACGTGGTCGTCGGATACCTGCTGCTCAAGGGTGCCGCGGTCGCCGCCGAGAAGCTTCCGACGGCCTCCGCCAAGGACAAGGCGTTCTACACGGGCAAGATCGCGGCGGCAAAGTTCTTCGCGGCCAACGTCCTGCCGGGGGTCACGGGCGCCCGCAAGCTCGCCGAGAACGTCGAGTTGGACCTGATGGAGCTGGACGAGGCGGCGTTCTAACCTCTCCGGTTCTGGGTAGCCAGAACTCCACATCGCCCTCACGAGGGCCCGCTCCTCATCGCGAGGAGTGGGCCCTCGTACGTCGTTAAGGTGAACCCCATGAGCGAACCCCACCGCTTCGACCGCGGCCACACCGACGACCTCATGTCCTTCCTGACGGCCAGCCCGTCGCCGTACCACGCGGTGGCGAGCGCCGCCGAGCGGCTGGAGAAGGCAGGGTTCCGGCAGGTCGCGGAGACGGACGCCTGGGACGGGACGAGCGGCGGCAGGTATGTGCTGCGCGGCGGCGCGATCGTGGCCTGGTACGTCCCCGAGGGCGCGGCGCCCCACACGCCGTTCCGTATCGTCGGCGCACACACCGACTCCCCGAACCTGCGGGTCAAGCCGCTGCCCGACACCGGGGCGCACGGCTGGCGCCAGGTGGCGGTGGAGATCTACGGCGGGCCGCTGCTCAACTCCTGGCTGGACCGCGACCTGGGCCTGGCCGGCCGGCTGACACTGCGCAATGGGTCGACGCGGCTGGTGAACGTCGACCGCCCGCTGCTGAGGGTGCCCCAGCTCGCCATCCACCTGGACCGTTCGGTGTCGGCGGAGGGCCTCAAGCTCGACAAGCAGCGCCATTTGACGCCCATCTGGGGTCTGGGCAGCGATGTGCGCGACGGTGACCTGATCGCCTTCCTGGAGGAGACCGCGGGGCTGCCTACGGGCGAGGTCACCGGCTGGGACCTGATGACGCACTCCGTGGAGCCGTCCGCCTACCTGGGCCGCGACAAGGAGCTGCTCGCGGGACCGCGCATGGACAACCTGCTGTCCGTGCACGCGGCGGTGGCCGCGCTGACGGCGGTGTCCTCCGGCGGCGCGGACCTGCCGTACATCCCGGTGCTGGCCGCCTTCGACCACGAGGAGAACGGCTCGCAGTCGGACACGGGCGCGGACGGGCCGCTGCTCGGCAGCGTGCTGGAGCGTTCGGTGTTCGCGCGCGGCGGCTCGTTCGAGGACCGGGCGAGAGCCTTCGCGGGCACGGTGTGCCTGTCGTCGGACACCGGTCACGCGGTGCACCCCAACTACGCGGAGCGGCACGACCCGACGCATCACCCGCGGGTCAACGGCGGCCCGATCCTCAAGGTCAACGTCAACAACCGCTACGCCACGGACGGTTCGGGCCGCGCGGTCTTCGCCGCCGCCTGCGAGAAGGCGAACGTCCCCTTCCAGTCCTTCGTCTCCAACAACTCCATGCCCTGCGGCACCACGATCGGCCCGATCACCGCGGCCCGGCACGGCATCAAGACCGTCGACATCGGCGTGGCGATCCTGTCGATGCACAGCGCCCGCGAACTGTGCGGCGCGGACGACCCGTATCTGCTGGCCAACGCCCTGGTGGCGTTCCTGGAGGGGTAGCTCCCGGTCGCCGGTCCCCGCGTGGGAGTTCCGGCCGGGAGGACTACGTCGACGTGACGTGACGAGGGTCGCTGCGATGTGAGCGGCGGGCTCCGCATGGGCAACGGCCCTGCGGGTACCCGGAGTCGGCCGGAAGACCGGCAGCTCCGGACCGCACAGGGAGGCGACAACTCATGGGCCTCGGCGGATGCATCATCCTCATCGCCGTGGGAGCCATCCTCACGTTCGCGACCGACTGGCACATGCAGGGGGTCAACCTCGACCTGGTCGGCATCATCCTCATGATCGTCGGACTGATCGGCGTCAGCACCTTCAGCAGCATCGCCCGCCGCCGCCGTGTGGTGGTGCCACCCACGCCCGTCATCGACGAGGAGGGGACCCACCACCACCGGCGGGACGGCTACACCGACGGTTACGGCGTCTGATCGTCCGTGCCCGCAAGGACCGACGGAAGGCGGTCCGTCCCCTCGGCGACGAGGCGGACGGACCCGCCCCCGTCGGCCCAGCCGATTCCTCAGGACCGCCGGGTCAGAGCGTGGCCCGTCGTGGCGTCCATGTGTGAGGGGACCTCGTCGTGCCGGTCGCCCACCGAGAGGGTGCCGGTGGGTTCGAAGACCAGGATCTCGCTGGGCACGCGCGCGTACGGCTTGTGTTCGGTGCCGCGCGGGACGGTGAAGACCGAGCCCTTGGGGAGCGTCACCGTGCGCTCGCCGGCCGGCTCCCGCAGCAAGATGTGGAGTTCGCCGTCCAGTACCAGGAAGAACTCGTCGGTGTGCTCGTGGACGTGCCACACGTGCTCGCCCTCGACCTTCGCGACGCGTACGTCGTAGTCGTTGACAGCCGCGACGATGCGCGGGCTCCACCGCTCGGTGAAGGAGGCGAGGGCCTGGTCCAGGGAGATGGGTTCGCTGCTCATGCACGTCATCGTCGGCGGTGGCCCGGCGGTCGCACGAGTGCTAGAAATCGCATATGCCGCAAGGATCCTCGCAGCGCCGTCCCCACTCACGCCCGCACAAGGTCGCCGTGATCGTCGATGAGGGCACCAACCCCTTCGAAGTCGGCGTCGCCACCGAACTCTTCGGGCTGCCGCGGCCCGAACTGGGGCTCCCCGGCCCGCTCTACGAGGTGACGTTGTGCACGCCCACCCCCGAGGTGCGCATGAACCACGGCTTCTTCACCCTGACCGGGGTGCCCGGCCTGGACGCCGTGGACGACGCGGACACGCTCGTCGTGCCAGGCCGCCCCGACAACGTCGTACCGCGCGGCGCCGCCGTACTGGACGCGATCCGCCGCACGCATGCGCGTGGCGCCCGCGTCCTGAGCCTGTGCACCGGCAGCTTCGCCCTCGCGGAGGCCGGGCTGCTGGACGGCCGCCGGGCCACGACGCACTGGATGTGGGCCGACGTCTTCCGCGAGCTGCACCCACAGGTCCGCATGGAGCCGGACGTGCTCTTCGTCGACGAGGGCGAGGTCCTCACCGCGGCCGGCAGCGCGGCCGCCCTCGACCTCGGCCTGCACCTCGTACGCCGGGACCACGGCGCCGAGATCGCCAACGCCGTCTCGCGGCGGCTGGTCTTCGCCGCCCACCGGGACGGCGGGCAGCGGCAGTTCGTGGAGCGGCCGGTGCCGGACGTGCCGGACGAGTCGCTCGGCCCGCTGCTGGCGTGGGCGCAGGAGCGGTTGGGGGAGCCGCTGACGGTGGCCGGTCTCGCGGCCCGCGCGGCCGTCTCCCCCGCCACGCTCCATCGCCGCTTCCGGGCGGAACTCGGTACGACTCCACTGGCCTGGCTGACGGGGGAGCGGGTGGCGCTCGCCTGCCGGCTGATCGAGCGCGGGGAGGAGCGGCTGGACGTGGTGGCCGCCCGGAGCGGCCTGGGGACCGCCGCCAACCTGCGCGCGCTCGTGCGGCGCGAGACGGGACTCAGTCCGTCGGCCTACCGGCGGCGTTTCGGACCGGCCACCGGGGAATCGGTGACGGTATGAGATTCCTCGTACGCGACCGGCTCCTCGGCATCGGTGACGACTACTGGATCGAGGACGAGCACGGCAACAAGGTGTTCCTCGTCGACGGCAAGGCCATGCGGCTGAGGGACACCTTCGAGCTGAAGGACACCCAGGGGCGCGTCCTGATCGACATCCACCAGAAGATGTTCGCCCTGCGGGACACCATGGTGATCGAACGGGACGGCGAAGCCCTCGCCCGCATCAAGCGCAAACGCCTGTCCCTGCTGCGCCACCACTACCGGGTCTCCATGGTCGACGGCACGGAACTCGACGTCAGCGGCAAGATCCTCGACCGCGAGTTCGCCATCGAGTACGACGGCGAACTCCTCGCCGTCGTCTCCCGCCGCTGGCTGCACATCCGGGAGACCTACGGCGTCGACGTCGTACGGGAGGACGCGGACCCGGCGCTGCTGATCGCGGTGACGGTCTGCGTGATCCACCTGGCGGAGAAGGAACGGGAGGACGACTGACGCCCGCGGCCGCCCGGGGCTAGAGGACCCGGTCCTTCAAGGCCGGGAACTGCTCCCGCGTCGTCGCGACCTTCGCCGGATCGAACTCCACGGTGAGGATCTCCTCGTCCGCCCCGGCCTCCGCGAGGACCTCGCCCCACGGATCCACCACGATCGAGTGACCCGCCTGCGGAACTCCCGCATGCGTCCCGGCCGTTCCACAGGCAAGCACGAACGCCTGGTTCTCGACCGCCCGCGCCTGGGCCAGCAGCGTCCAGTGCGCCCGGCGGCGCTCCGGCCAGCCCGCCGGGACGACCAGGGTCTCGGCACCGGCGTCGACGAGACCGCGGAAGAGCTCGGGGAAACGGAGGTCGTAGCAGGTGGCGACGCCCACGGTCGTCTCGGGCAGACGGACCGTCACCAGTTCCCGCCCCGCGCCCATCAGCACGGCCTCGCCCTTGTCGAAGCCGAAGCGGTGGATCTTGCGGTAGGCGGCGGCCAGATCACCGGAGGGGGAGAAGACGAGAGAAGTGTTGTAGAGCGGCCCCGAACCCGCGGCGGAGCCGCTTTCGGATGCAGCCCGCTCGGGGATCGAGCCCGCGTGCAGCCACACGCCCGCGTCGCTCGCGGCCTTCGCCATCGCCTCGTACGTCGGCCCCTCGAGCGGCTCGGCCTCGGTGCCGAACTCCTCGTAGGCGAAAGCGCCGGTCGTCCACAGCTCCGGCAGCACGACCAGATCGGCCCCGGCCTGCTCCCGTACCAGCGAAGCCACCCGCCGCCGACGCGATTCGACCGATTCGCCCTCGTCTACGGCGATCTGGATCAGAGAAGCGCGCACACTACCACCGTCCTGGCATTCGAGCCGTCCACTCGGGCCTACGATCGTCACACGAAAGCACTGCCGGGGTGCCTCACAGCAGCGTAACTTAGCGTTTCAAGACACCCGCCGAGTGCAGCCACCTCCCGCTGGCAACGCTGCCACCAACCGCCCGTGTACCGACCGAGGGGTCCCGTTCCGTGAGTCTGCATCCCACCCTCCAGCCCTACGCCGACGCCTGGACCCACTCCATCGAAGCGATATCCGAGCTGGTGGGACCGCTTGTGGAGGGGGAGTGGAACCGGCGGACGCCGTGCCCCGGGTGGTCGGTCCGTGACGTCGTCTCCCATGTCATCGGCCTGGACTGCGAGATGCTCGGCGACCCGCGCCCCATCCACACCCTGCCGCGCGACCTCTTCCACGTCACCAACGACCACCAGCGCTACATGGAGATGCAGGTCGACGTCCGCCGTCACCACACGGCGCCGGAGATGACGTCCGAGCTGGAGTACGTGATCATCCGCCGCAACCGCCAGCTGCGCAACGAGTCGCGCGACCCGGGCACCAAGGTGCGCGGGCACCTCAGCACCGAGCTCACCCTCGAAGAGTCCATGCGCGCCCACGCGTTCAACGTCTGGGTGCACGAGCAGGACCTGAGGGCGGCCCTGGGCCGCCCCGGCAACCTCGACTCCCCCGGCGCGCACATCGCCCGTGACGTGCTCCTCGCCGAGCTGCCTGCTGTCGTGGCCGAGAAGTCGGACGCGCCGCGCAGTTCGGCGATCGTCTTCGACGTGCACGGCCCGGTCGAGTTCCTGCGCACCATCCGCGTCGACATCCAGGGCCGCGGCACCCTCGAAACCGCCCCCGCCCTCGGCCCCGCCGCCACCCTCACCCTCGACTGGGAGACGTACGTACGCCTGGCCTGCGGCCGGGTGACCCCGCAGGGGGTCGCGGACCGGGTGAAGGCGGAGGGTGACCCGGAGCTCACGGCGGCGATCCTGCGGAACTTCACGGTGACGCCGTAGCGCCTCCGGGGATCCGGTGATCAGCGGTCCTCGGTGACGGTCGTGGCGACACCGCCGCTGATCACGACCTTCGCGGAGACACCCTTCTTGGCGGCGGCCTCCAGCTGGTCCAGGGTGCAGCGCGACGACCCCGACGACCCCGGGGCGCCGCAGATGGTGCCCGCGCCGTACACCTTGGTGCTGTCGGCGACGAAGAACGCCTGCTCGACGCCCTTCATGTCGGACACGGTGAACTTGCCCGGCGCCAGATAGCCGACGTTGCCGAGCCAGGTGCCGCTGACGCCCTTGGTGCCGGTGCCACTGCCTGCGCCGTGACGTTCGCGGACGACCGTGGCGACGCCCTTCCTGATCGTCACATCGGCGGGGACGGCCGCCTTCCTGGTGGCCGTCTCCAGCTGGTCCAGGGTGCAGTGCGAGCCGCCGCAGATCGTGCCGGCGCCGTGGACCTGGGTGTCGGTGGCGACGAAGAACGCCCGGTCGGTCTTTCCGGGCACGGCCACGAGGTACTTGCCCGGGGCGAGATAGCTGACCGTGCCCCCGGTGATGGTTGCGTTCACGCCCTGCTGGGACTTCGACGCGTTCCCGGCGGTGCCCGAGGAGCCGGAGGGGCCGGACGTCCCCGAGGTCTTCGAGCTCCCCTGTGGCGTGGCCGTCGTGGACGCCGAGGTGTCCGCGGAGCTGCCCTTGCCGGTGGAACCGTTCTGACAAGCCGTCATCAGCAGGCCGGCCGTGATCGCGGCGGTGACGAGGGCGGTCTTGCGCAGGCGGCGGTTCATCAGGAGGTTCCCTTCAAGAGCGAGGACTGCGTTCGAGGCGTTCGATGCACTCGCTGACTATGAGGGACCGCCGGCCCCCGGGGTCACGTCCGTCCTCGCTTCACGACACCGCTGTCACACGCCCATGACACGGCAACACCTGGGCTGTGAAGGTCCGTCGCAGTGAACCGCCCGCTTCACGCGGGCACATGCACCGTCTCCACCCGGCTCGCCACCAGCCGCTCCCGCTCCCGCCGGGCGACCCGCCCCCGCAGCCGCAGGATCTGGCTGACCCCGAGCGTCTGGAGCACGAACACCGCGGAGAACGCGACCGTGTAGTCGTCGCCGGTGGCGTCCAGCAGCACGCCGATCGCGAACAGTGTCGTCATCGAGGCGACGAAGCCGCCCATGTTGGTGATCCCGGAAGCCGTGCCCTGCCGCTCCGCCGGGTTGGCCGGCCGGGCGAAGTCGAAGCCGATCATCGACGCCGGACCGCACGAGCCGAGCACCGTGCACAGCACGATCAGGAGCCACATCGGCGCCCGGTCGGCCGGGTAGGCCAGCGTCGCCGCCCACACCACCGCCGTGGCCGCCACGGTCCCGAGCGCAAGCGGCAGCCGCGCCGCGTGGTGCCGGGCGATGATCTGGCCGTAGACGAGTCCCACGACCATGTTCGACAGGACGACCAGGGTGAGGAGTTCACCGGCCGTGGCCCGCGACAGGCCCTGCGCCTGCACCAGGAAGGGCAGCCCCCACAGCAGCAGGAACACCATCGCCGGGAACTGGGTCGTGAAGTGCACCCACAGCCCGAGCCGTGTTCCCGGCTCCCGCCAGGAGGCCGCGATCTGCCGCCGTACGTACGCGGCGCCCTGGTGCGGGAACGGCTCCGGCTCGTATCCCTCGGGGTGGTCCTTCAGGAACAGCAGGAGCAGGACGAGGACGGCGACTCCGGCCAGCGCGCTGCCCGCGAAGGCGGCCGTCCAGCCGACGCCGTGCAGCAGCCGGGCCAGCACCAGTGTGGAGACCAGGTTGCCCGCCATCCCGGCCAGTCCCGCGAGCTGCGCGACCAGCGGCCCGCGCCGCGCCGGGAACCAGCGGGTGCCCAGCCGCAGCACGCTGATGAACGTCATCGCGTCACCGCAGCCGAGCAGCGCACGCGAGGCGAGGGCCATGCCGTACGAGGGCGAGAACGCGAAGCCGAGCTGACCGGCCGTGAAGAGCACGACCCCGATGGTCAGCACCTTCTTGGTGCCGAGCCGGTCCACCAGCAGGCCGACGGGTATCTGCATGCCGGCGTAGACGAGGAGTTGCAGGATCGAGAAGGTCGACAGCGCGGAGGCGTTGACGTGGAAGCGGTCGGCGGCGTCGAGGCCGGCTACCCCGAGGGACGTACGGAAGATGACGGCGACGAAGTAGACGGAGACGCCGATGCCCCAGACGGCCATCGCGCGCCGGCCGCCCGGCGGGTCACCCGGCAGGGTGGTCGTGGCGGACGAGGACCTCATCGGACCTCACCTCGCGCCAGGTGCGAGAACCAGCTGACGTGCCGGTGCACGACCCCGACCGCCTGCTCCGCGTCCCCCGAGCGCAGCGCCTGAAGGATCTCCTCGTGCTCGGCGAGGCTCTTGGCGATCCGGTCGGGATGGGAGTGCATGATGGCGACGCCCATGCGCAACTGCCGGTCCCTGAGCTGGTCGTAGAGCCGGGAGAGGATCTCGTTGCCCCCGCTGCGGACGATCTCGGCGTGGAAGCAGCGGTCGGTGACGGCCGCCCCGGCGAGGTCACCGGCGGCGGCCTGCGCCTTCTGCTTCGCCAGCAGTTCCTCCAGCCGCTCGACGAGTCCGGCGGGGGCGGGCACGGCCTTGCGCGCCGCATGCTCCTCCACCAGCAGCCGGGTCTCCACCACGTCCGCGATCTCCTGCGCGGACACGGGCTGGACCAGGGCGCCCTTCTTCGGGTAGAGCTTGATCAGCCCTTCCACCTCAAGACGCAGCAGCGCCTCGCGCACCGGGGTGCGGGACACCCCTACGGCCTCGGCGAGTTCACCCTCGGTGAGAAGGCTCCCACCCTCGTAGCGGCGCTCCAGGACGCCCTGCTTGACGTGGGCGTAGACGCGGTCGGCGGCGGGTGGTTGCTTGGCGGTCAGGGTCCCCGGGCTGCTCATGCGAACAGGATAGATACAACACGTACCCATGAGAGGGCTCGTCCACCATGCGGACGGATCGCCGTCGGCGGATTACTGCTTACGGGAACCCGCCTCTGCAGCCACACAACCTTCTGTGCTACTTACGTGTCACACACGTGCGGCCCCAGCTTCCTTGCACGCTCAACTCGGCCGCACGCCAGGGGCATTCGACACAATCGGGGTAAACACTTGATTACCGGCATTCCGGGCAGCCGTGTCCGCAGAGCCGCCGCCGTCACCGTGACGGCCGGCGCCATGCTCGCGACCGCCGCCCTCACCGCTGCGCCCGCGCAGGCCGTCACCGCGCCCACGATCGTCGCCAAGGGCGGCTACGTGATGAACGACGCGAACGCCAAGACGCTGTACACGAAGGCAGCGGACACCAAGCGGTCCACCGGCTCCACCACGAAGATCATGACCGCGAAGGTCGTGCTCGCGCAGCCGAACCTGAACCTCGACGCCAAGGTCACGATCCAGAAGGCGTACAGCGACTACGTCGTCGCCAACAACGCCTCGCAGGCCCACCTGATCGTCGGCGACAAGGTGACCGTCCGTCAGCTGCTGTACGGCCTGATGCTGCCGTCCGGCTGCGACGCCGCGTACGCGCTGGCCGACAAGTTCGGCTCGGGCACCACCCGGGACGCGCGCGTGAAGTCGTTCATCGGCAAGATGAACAAGGCCGCGTCGGACCTGCACCTGACGAACACGCACTTCGACTCGTTCGACGGCATAGGGAATGGCAACAACTACTCGACGCCGCGCGACCTGACGAAGATCGCCAGCAGTGCGATGAAGAACTCCACGTTCCGTGCGGTCGTGAAGACGAAGTCGTACACGGCGAAGACCGTCACCAAGACGGGCAGCATCCGCACGATGAACCCGTGGACCAACACCAACGGGCTCCTCAGCAGCTACAGCGGCACCATCGGCGTGAAGACCGGCTCCGGCCCCGAGGCGGGGTACTGCCTCGTCTTCGCCGCCACCCGGGGCGGCAGGACGGTCATCGGCACCGTCCTCTCCTCCACGTCCATCCCGCAGCGCGAGGCGGACGCGAAGAAGCTGATGACCTACGGGTTCGCGCAGCTCGGCTGACCCGGATCACGACAGGAACAGGGAGGGCCCCTCGCCGACGGCGAGGGGCCCTTCGCCCCGTCTAGAGTCGCCGGATGACCGAGCCCTCCTACCTCACCGCGGTCCGGGAGTCCTACGACACCGTCGCCGCCGACTACCTGAAGCAGGTCAAGCGACCAGCCGAACTGGATCCGCTGTCACGCTCGTTGCTGACCGCGTTCGCCGAGGCCGTGCGGGAGGACGGCGGCGGACCCGTCGCGGACCTGGGCTGCGGCCCGGGCCTGGTGACGGCGCACCTCGCCGGGCTGGGGCTGTCCGCCTTCGGCGTCGACCTGTCCCCGCGGATGATCGAACTGGCCCGACAGAACCATCCCGGCCTGACCTTCACGGTGGGCTCGATGACGGCACTGGACATCGAGGACGGCTCCGTCGCCGGCATCCTCGCCTACTACTCCACCCACCACACCCCGCCGGACCTGCTCCCGCTCGTCTACGGCGAGTTCCAGCGGACCCTCAGGCCCGGTGGCCTGCTCATGCTGGCCGGTCATGTGGGAGCAGGCGAGTGTGTCCGGCGGGCGCAGGCCTACGGCGGGCATCCGGTCTCGTACGAGTCCCATCGGCTCCCACCGGAACAGCTCGTGGAACTCCTGGAGCGGGCCGGGCTGGTCGTCACGGCACGGGTGGTGCAGGAGCCCGAGGGGAGCGGAAGGCCACAGATCGCCACGCTGCTGTGCCGCCGCCCCCTGTGACCGAAGGAGCCGCGCACCCGGGACGGGCACACGGCTCCTGACGGCTGCGCCCGCCGAGCCGGGCCGGGCCGGCGGCGAAGTCCGCCGCGGTTCGCCGGCGTCCCGAAAGGGCGCCGGGCTGTCGACCATGCGGCTCCGCCCCGCGGCGGAGCCGCACATCGGTACAGCCGGCGGAGCGGCTAGGCCCAGGTGATCAGCCGCTTCGGCTGCTCCAGGATCGCCGCCACATCGGCCAGCACCTTCGAGCCCAACTCGCCGTCCACCAGGCGATGGTCGAAGCTCAGGGCCAGCGTCGTGACCTGACGTGGTTTCACCTTGCCCTTGTGGACCCAGGGCTGGAGTTTGATCGCACCGATGGCGAGGATCGCGGATTCGCCGGGGTTGAGGATGGGGGTGCCGGTGTCGACGCCGAAGACGCCGACATTGGTGATCGTCACCGTGCCGCCCTGCATGGCCGCCGGGGAGGTCCTGCCCTCCCTCGCCGTCGACACCAGCTCGCCGAGGGCCTCGGCCAGTTGCGGGAGCGTCTTGTCGTGGGCGTCCTTGATGTTCGGGACGATCAGGCCGCGCGGGGTGGCCGCGGCGATGCCCAGGTTGACGTAGTGCTTGAGCACGATCTCCTGGTTCGCCTCGTCCCAGGACGCGTTGATCTCCGGGTTGCGCTTGATGGCGACCAGGAGGGCCTTGGCGATCAGGAGCAGCGGGTTGACGCGCAGTCCCTGCAGGTCCTTGTCCTGCTTCAGCTCCTCGACCAGCTTCATCGTGCGGGTCACGTCGATCGTCACGAACTCCGTGACATGCGGCGCCGTGAACGCCGAGCCCACCATCGCCGCCGCCGTCGCCTTGCGCACGCCCTTGACCGGGACACGGGTCTCACGGGCCGTGTCGTACACCGGGACCGGCGCCGGGGGTGCGGAAACAGCGGGAGCCGTCACCGGCTCAGCGGCCGGCGGTGCCACCGCCGCGTGGACGTCCTCGCGCGTGATGATGCCGTCCGGGCCGGACGGGACCACGGTCGCGAGGTCGACACCCAGGTCCTTCGCCAGCTTGCGCACCGGCGGCTTGGCCAGAGGGCGCGGCTTGTCTGCCGTACCCGCCGAAGCGGCCGCGGCGGCCGGCCCATGGCCGTTGAGCTCCTTGTGGATCGCCGTCGAGGCCTCCGGGACCGCGACCTCGGGGCCCTTGCGCGGGCGGCGCTTGGTGGAGGACGCGGCGACGCCGTAGCCCACCAGGACCGGCTGGCGGCCGGAGCCCTCCGGCTTCTTCTCCTCGACGGGGGCAGCCGGAGCTGCGGCCTGGGCCGGGGCGGGCACCGCGGCCCCTCCCGACACGTCCACAGCGATGATCGGCGTGCCCACGTCCACCGTGGAGCCCTCGGGGAAGTGCAGGTCGCGGACCACCCCGTCGTACGGGATGGGCAGCTCCACCGCCGCCTTCGCGGTCTCGACCTCGCACACCACCTGCCCGTCGGTGACCTGGTCGCCGGGCTGGACGTACCACTTGAGGATCTCGGCCTCGGTGAGGCCCTCGCCGACGTCCGGCATCTTGAACTCGCGTACGGACGCTTCCGTCATCGTCGTCACGACCCTCTCCTCAGTACGCCAGGGCGCGGTCGACGGTGTCGAGCACCCGGTCCAGGCCCGGCAGGTACTCCTCCTCCAGGCGGGCCGGCGGGTACGGGGCGTGGTAGCCGCCGACCCTGAGGACCGGTGCCTCCAGGTGGTAGAAGCAGCGCTCCGTGATGCGGGCGGCGATCTCCGCGCCCGAGCCGAGGAACACCGGCGCCTCGTGGACGACGACCAGGCGGCGCGTCTTCTGCACGGACGTCTGGATCGAGTCGAAGTCCAGCGGGGAGATCGAGCGCAGGTCCAGGACCTCGAGGGACTTGCCCTCCTCGGCGGCCGCGGCGGCGACCTCCAGGCAGAGCTTCACCATCGGGCCGTACGCGACGAGCGTCAGGTCGGTGCCCTCACGGACGACCTGGGCCTTGTGCAGCGGACCGGGGATGGCCTCGCCCGCGGCGGAGCCGCTGGTGGACCACGTGACCTCGGCCTTGTCCCAGTAGCGGCGCTTGGGCTCGAAGAAGATCACCGGGTCGTCGCACTGGATGGCTTGCTGCATCATCCAGAACGCATCCGAGGCGTTCGAGGGAGAGACCACCTTCAGGCCCGCCACATGTGCGAAGAGCGCCTCGGGGGACTCGGAGTGGTGCTCCACCGCGCCGATGCCGCCGCCGTAGGGGATGCGGACGACGACCGGGAGCTTGACCTTGCCGAGCGAGCGCGCGTGCATCTTCGCGAGCTGCGTGACGATCTGGTCGTAGGCGGGGAAGACGAAGCCGTCGAACTGGATCTCCACGACCGGACGGTAGCCGCGCAGGGCCAGACCGATGGCCGTACCGACGATTCCGGACTCGGCGAGCGGGGTGTCGACGACCCGGCTCTCGCCGAAGTCCTTCTGCAGGCCGTCCGTCACACGGAAGACACCGCCGAGCTTGCCGACGTCCTCACCCATGATCAGGACCTTGGGGTCGGACTCCAGGGCGCGGCGCAGCGACTCGTTGATCGCCTTGGCGAGAGCCATCTTTTCGGCCATCTCAGTTGCCCCCCTCATCCGCGAACGACGCCTGGTAGGCGGCGAACTGGGCTCGCTCCTCGTCGACGAGCGCATGCCCGTCCGCGTACACGTTCTCGAAGATGGCGAAGTGGTCCGGGTCCGGCATGGCGCGGACCGCCTCACGCACTCGTTTGCCCAACGCCTCGCTCTCGCCCTCGAGTTCCGCGAAGAATCCCTCGTCCGCGTGGTTTGAAGCCTCCAGGTACCGGCGGAGGCGCAGGATCGGGTCCTTCGCCTCCCAGGCCTCGCGCTCCTCGTCGGCCCGGTACTTCGTCGGGTCGTCGGAGGTGGTGTGGGCGCCCATGCGGTACGTGTACGCCTCGACGAGCGTGGGTCCCTCACCGCGGCGGGCCCGCTCCAGGGCCCACTTCGTCACCGCGAGGCAGGCCAGCACGTCGTTGCCGTCGACCCGGACGCCGGGGAAGCCGTAGCCCTGCGCGCGCTGGTAGAGCGGGACGCGGGTCTGCTTCTCGGTCGGCTCGGAGATCGCCCACTGGTTGTTCTGGCAGAAGAACACCACGGGCGCGTTGTAGACCGCGGAGAAGGTGAACGACTCGGCCACGTCGCCCTGGCTGGAGGCGCCGTCACCGAAGTAGGCGATCACCGCGCTGTCCGCGCCGTCCTTGGCGACGCCCATGGCGTAGCCGGTGGCATGCAGCGTCTGGGAGCCGATGACGATCGTGTACAGGTGGAAGTTGTTGCTGTTGGGGTCCCAGCCGCCGTTGTTCACGCCGCGGAACATGCCCAGCAGGTTGGTCGGATCGACCCCGCGGCACCAGGCGACGCCGTGCTCGCGGTAGGTCGGGAAGACGTAGTCGTCCTCGCGGGTGGCCCGCCCCGATCCGATCTGGGCGGCCTCCTGGCCGAGCAGCGAGGCCCACAGGCCCAGCTCGCCCTGGCGCTGCAGGGAGGTGGCCTCGGCGTCGAACCGGCGGGTGAGCACCATGTCGCGGTACAGGCCGCGGAGCTCATCGGGGGTGATGCCGGCGACGTACTCGTCGTACACAGCGTTTTCTGCGTGCTTGACGCGCTCGCCCTCGGGCGTCAGCAGCTGTACGAGCTCGGGGTCGGTGCTCGGCGATTTCCTTGCGGTGGTCGTCTTGCCGGCCGTGCTCTTGGTACCGGCGCTGCGTCGCGGCTTGCGCGCGGCAGTGCTCTCCACGGTCACGTGTGCTCCTCCGTCGGTCCGGCATCCCGGGTTCGCCGGGATGCCAGTGCGGCTCGCCTGAAGCCCTACGGGCGCACGGGGTGGGTGCGGCCCGGTCGGGGACAGGCGTGACAGGTGCCCCGGCGAGCGCCCTGCAAAAGGCACGTTACCCAGTGCTCCACATTTCTGTGAAACCCCTCCTGACCTGCAATTTTGCTTGGATTTCCAAGTAAATCGCGAAAGTCGGGAACATCTCCTGGTCACAGCCTTGCAGGGGGCCGGAACAACGGCACGTTATCCCGGTGACCCACGTCACGGGAAGACTTCACCTCGGGCGAGCCCGGGCGACTGATCAGCCGCCGACGCCCGACGTGACCCCTGTGGTGCCGCCGTTTCCGGTGCCCGCGTCCGTCCCCGGGTCCGTCGGTTGGACCGACGGCGGGGTCGACGGGGGCGAGTCGTCCGTCGGGTCCGCGGTGGTCGGCTGGTCCGTCGGCTGGGTGCTCGGCCGGCTGCTCGGGGTGTGGGACGGGCTGTACGACGGCGTGCGCGACGGCGTGTAGTTCCCGGTCCCGGAGCCGGCGCCGGTGCCGTTGTCCGTGGACGTGTCCGTCGGCTGGTCGGTCGCCTGGTCGGTCGGGGACTCGGTGGCCGTGTCGTCCTTGGTGCTCTGCGAGGTGGTCGGCGAGTGCGTGGTACCGCCGCCGCCATTGCCGCCACCGGTGGTCTTCAGCGCCAGCGCCACACCCGCCGCGATGGCGATGATCGCGAGCACCGCGAGGATCCACAGCTTGCCGCGGCCGCTGCCCTTGTTGCCGCGCCCCTCGAAGCCGCCGTCGTCCCCGCCGCCGTAGCCGGCGGGCAGGATCGGCTGCGGGATCTGCGTCGTACCGGAGGAGCCGCCGGGGTGCGGCAGCACCGTCGTGCCGGCGAAGCCCGCCGCAGGCGTGTGCCGGCCCTCGTGCACGGCGACCGGGCCGGTGTTCCAGGTGCCGGTGTGGCCGCCCTGGTCGTACAGCATCTGCAGCCCGTACTGGACGAGGCCGCGCATCTCCTCGGCGGTCTGGAAGCGGTCGTCCGGCTCCTTGGCGAGCGAGCGCATGACGAGGCCGTCGAGCTCCGGCGGCACGGTGTCCAGGACCTCGGAGGGCGGCGTCGGGATGTCCTGGACGTGCTGGTAGACCACCGACAGCGGGGTCTCACCCGTGAACGGGGGCCGCAGCGCGAGGAGTTCGTAGAGGAGGCAGCCCGTCGCATACAGGTCGGAGCGGTGGTCGACGGCCTTGCCGAGCGCCTGCTCCGGGGAGAGGTACTGCGGCGTGCCCATGACCATGCCGGTCTGCGTCATCGTCGACTGCGCGCCGTGCAGGGCACGGGCGATGCCGAAGTCCATCACCTTCACCGCACCGGTGTGCGTGATGATCACGTTCGCCGGCTTGATGTCGCGGTGCACGATGCCGTGCTGGTGCGAGTAGGCGAGCGCCTCCAGCACACCGGAGACGATGATCAGGGCCTGCTCGGGACCGGGCGCCTCGGCGTTGATCAGCAGGTCGCGGATGGTGCGGCCCTCGACGATCTCCATCACGATGTACGGGACGCTCTGGGCGCCCCCGGTGCCGTAGCCGCCCGGCACCGTGTCCTCGCCCGAGTCGTACACGGCGACGATCGCGTGGTGGTTGAGGCCGGCCACCGACTGGGCCTCGCGCGTGAAGCGGGCCTTGGAGACCGGGTCCTCGGCGAGGTCGGCACGGAGTAGCTTGACCGCGACGGTGCGCCCGAGGCGCACGTCCTCCGCGGCGAAAACCTCTGCCATGCCGCCCCGGCCGAGTCTGCGGGTCAGCCGGTACCGGCCGTCCCCGACCAATCCGCCGTTCCCCCACATTTCCGGCGCATCTGACATACCGCCGCCAGTCGCCTCGGGGTCGGACGGGCCCTGGGCGCGCTGCTGCTGTGCCATCAGTCCTCGCCGTCGTTTCTGCCCGCGGTGCGCGCGGTGTTGTTACGGTCTCCGTCGGCCACGCTACAGCCTCAACGCAAGCCGCCGGTCCGAGAAGGGGGCCGGAACCGGCACAGGACGGACCGGCCATCAAACCGTCACCCCGCCAGTCCGTGCAAGTTCTGTGTACCGCCCGTACAGCCTCTGTAACGCTCGCGCGACGCTTCTATCGCGTACGGTCACGGATCGGGCACCGAGCTTGACGTGTCAGTGCCCTGGGGCAGACTTGGCCGGGAATAGCACTTTGGATCATCGGCAGTCAACGGCGCCTCAAGGCCCACGGGGGAAGCGGAACATGAGCCAGGACGGCGCACAGGGCTGGTATGCGGGGCGGGCGCTCGCCGGCGGCCGCTATCAACTGCGCGACCTGCTCGGCGAGGGCGGCATGGCCTCCGTGCACCTGGCCTACGACTCCGTGCTCGACCGCCAGGTCGCGATCAAGACGCTGCACACCGAGCTCGGCCGCGAACAGGCCTTCCGCGAGCGCTTCCGCCGCGAGGCCCAGGCCGTGGCGAAGCTCACGCACACCAATATCGTCTCGGTCTTCGACACCGGCGAGGACAGCCTGGATGGCATGACCACGCCGTACATCGTGATGGAGTACGTCGAGGGCCGCCCGCTGGGCTCGGTGCTCGACGAGGACGTACGGCAGTTCGGCGCGATGCCCGCCGACAAGGCGTTGAAGATCACCGCGGACGTTCTCGCGGCGCTGGAGATCAGCCACGAGATGGGCCTGGTCCACCGGGACATCAAGCCGGGCAACGTGATGGTCACCAAGCGCGGCGTCGTCAAGGTGATGGACTTCGGCATCGCGCGCGCCATGCAGTCCGGTGTGACGTCCATGACACAGACCGGCATGGTCGTCGGCACTCCGCAGTACCTGTCGCCGGAGCAGGCTCTGGGGCGGAGCGTGGACGCCCGGTCCGATCTCTACTCGGTCGGCATCATGCTGTTCCAACTGGTCACCGGGCGGCTGCCGTTCGAGGCGGACTCGCCGCTGGCGATCGCGTACGCGCATGTGCAGGAGGAGCCGGTGGCTCCTTCGTCGATCAACCGGGCGCTGCCTCCCGCGGTGGACGCGCTGGTTGCCCGCGCGCTGAAGAAGAACCCGAACGAGCGTTTCCCGAGCTCCGAGTCGATGCGCGACGAGTGCCTGCGGGTGGCCGCGTCCGTGCAGGCCGCCCCGCCGAGCATCGTGCCGGGCACGCGCCCCCAGAGCGGCTCCGGCGTCGGCTCCGCGGTGTTCCCGCCGGTCCCTCAGGCGCCCCAGGCGCCGCCGGGCCCCGTGCAGGCGCCGTACCAGGCGCCCCAGCCGCCGACCCCGAATCCGTACAGCGCGCCGACGCCGCCTCCTTCTCCGGCGTACGGCTACCCGCAGCAGGGCGGCTACCGGACGCCGTCCCCGTATGCGCAGCCGCAGACCCCACCGCCGTACAACCTCACGCCCCAGCAGCGGCCCTCCGGTCCCCCGGGCGGCGGCAAGAACAACAAGTCGGTGGTCATCGGCACGATCGTTGTCTCGATCATCGCCGTCGGCGGCCTGATCGCGGCCCTGGCGCTCAACGGCGGTGGGGGCGGCGGAGGCGGCGGCGAGGGCAGCGGCGGCAGCAGCCCGGACCCCACGACGACGCACGCGGCGGACTGGCGCGGACCGGACACCACCAAGGTGATCGACTCGACGGAGTGCACGGAGCCGCAGGAGTCGTACACCGACGCGAACAAGATCCAGGTGCCCGACTTCCGGTTCAAGTACATCGAGTCGGTCAAGGAGTGCGCGAAGGCCGCGGGCTGGTCGCTGGTGGTCAACGACTACAACGAGAACACGTACGGCGAAGGCGCGGTGATCGACCAGACTCCCGAGGCCGGCTCGGACGTCGACCCGGACAAGGTCAAGATCACGCTCGACGTCTCGACGGGCAACCCGTCCTGACCCCCGGCGCGCAGACGCCCTCATGACGAAGGGCCCGACGGCTTCGGCCGCCGGGCCCTTTCGCCCACGTCACTACAGGTCGTCCGCGCGACTACAGGTACGGTCCGCCCGAGCGGCCGGCCGTGGGGCCGTCCTCGCCCAGCTCGTGGCCGACGCCCGGCGGCAGCGCGCGCCGCATCTGCTCCAGCTGGGCCCGCGCGGCCATCTGCTGGGCGAACAGCGTGGTCTGGATGCCGTGGAAGAGGCCCTCCAGCCAGCCGACCAACTGGGCCTGCGCGATGCGCAGTTCGGCGTCGCTGGGCGTTCCGTCGTCCGTGAAGGGCAGCGAGATCCGCTCCAGTTCCTCGACCAGCTCCGGCGCCAGCCCGTCCTCCAGCTCCTTCACCGAGCTGCGGTGGATCTCCTTGAGCCGGGCCCGGCTCGCCTCGTCCAGGGGAGCGGCGCGCACCTCCTCCAGGAGCTGCTTGATCATGCTGCCGATCCGCATCACCTTGGCCGGCTGCTCGACCTGCTCCGTCACCGGGATCTCGCGGGAGTCCTCGTCCCCGCCGCCGATCGCCATGCCGTCCTGGCCCACAACCAGGATCTGGGGGTTCTCCGGTGACCTGTCGTTCCTCGGCATCTCCATGCCGCCATTCTCTCGCACGTGTGCATCTCATCACCGTGGTGCCCCCTGTGGAGGGTGATCCACCGTTTACAGTGCGGGAGTTTCCCTCACGGCGCGTGGCTTTCCGTCCTCGAGAACCGGGGGAAGTCCAGCCGGCGGATCTCGGCCTCCGTGTGGCAGATGAGCTGCACGAGTACGCACGGGACGCGCGAACCAGGCCCGCAGCACGTGCCGGCGCTCCGCCTCGACGGCGTTCCGTACCTCGACGCCGGTTGCCCGGACCGCCAGCACCGGCCCTGATCGCCAGTTCGTCGCACAGAGGCCCGTCCCGGTCAGCGTGAGCGCCGGCAGCCCGTGACGAATCGACATACCCGGATTGCGCAGCGGGTTCGGTTTTTTGGCGGAACCCGGAATGCCGGAAGTAGTGGCGAATGTGACGCTTGGGGCGTGAATCCATGGTTGCGTGCTTTGAAGGGGGCCGGACTGGTGGTGGGGGCGGGGGCGGGCGTACTGGTGTTTCCGCACGGGGGTGGTGCGTCGTACGGGGCTGTTGCGTCCTACGGCGGTGCGGCGACACACGGGAGCGTTTCGACGCACGGGGCCGTTTCGACGCACGGGACGCACGACGCCGGCCGCATGGCTGCTGAGGGAGCCCCTGCGGCTGCTACCCGAACTGCCTCGGCGTCTGCTTCCCCCTCCTCCACTGCCTCCCCGGAGCCCTCCCGCGCCGGAAGCCGTGCGGGCGAGGGCCGGGAGCGGCCGGGGCGGCGGGAGACGGCGGACGAGTCCGCGGCCGCCCCTTCGGACGAGGGCGACGAGGACTCGTCCCAGGACGGCGAGGCGGACACGGGGCAGGCCGCCTCGGCGTCGCCGCCCGCGGAGGCGGGCCTGGTGCCCTCCAAGCCCGCGCAGCGCCCCCGCGACCAAGCCGCCGAACAGCCCACCGAGCCCGTCCTGCGAATCCTGCCCCTGGGCAGCGGTCTGGTCCTGATCGGCCTCGGTCTGGGCCTCGCCTTCATCGGCCTGCGGATGCGGCGGGCGTAGAGGCGTGTCTCTTGGATGACGACGGTCCGGAGGAGGCGGGAATTCAGGGCACGACGAGCAGCACCTTGCCCACGTGGCCGCTCTCCTCGACGACCCGGTGGGCGGCCGGTGCATCGTCCATCGGGAGTTCGCGGTCGACGACGGGGCGGACGTGGCCGGCGTCGAGCAGGGGCCACACGTGCTCGCGTACGGCCGCGACGATGGCCGCCTTCTCGGTGAGCGGCCGGGCCCGCAGCGAGGTGGCACTGACGGCGGCCCGCTTGTTCAGGAGCATGGCGATGTTCAGCTCGCCCTTGATGCCGCCCTGCATGCCGATGATCGCGAGACGGCCGTTGACGGCGAGGGCCTGGACGTTGCGGTCGAGGTACTTGGCGCCCATGTTGTCGAGGATGACGTCGGCGCCCGCGCCGTCCGTGGCCTTCTTGACCTCGGCGACGAAGTCCTGCTCCCGATAGTTGATCAGGATGTCGGCGCCCAGTGCGGCGCACTGCTGCAGCTTCTCCTCGGTGCCTGCCGTGACGGCGACCTTGGCGCCGACGGCCTTGGCGAGCTGGATGGCCATGGTGCCGATGCCGCTGGAGCCGCCGTGCACGAGCAGCGTCTCGCCGGGGCGCAGGTGGGCGACCATGAAGACGTTGGACCAGACGGTGCAGACCACCTCGGGCAGCGCGGCCGCCTGCTTCAGGTCGACGCCCTTGGGGACGGGCAGCAGCTGTCCCGCCGGGACGGCGACCTTCTCGGCGTAGCCGCCGCCCGCGAGCAGCGCGCACACCTCGTCGCCGACCGCCCAGCCGGAGACTCCGGGGCCGAGGGCTGCGACCCGGCCGGAGCACTCCAGACCGGGGTGGCGGGACGCGCCGGGCGGCGGGTCGTAGAAGCCCTGCCGCTGCAGGATGTCGGCGCGGTTGACGGCGCTGGCCACCACCTCGACCAGGACCTCGCCCTCGCCGGCCACCGGATCCGGGACCTCGTCCCACACCAGCGCCTCGGGCCCACCAGGTTCGGGAATCGTGATCGCATGCATGAAGGGGACGCTACTCCCTGCCGTCGGCGGTGCGCGGGCGTGCCGGTCCTCGGGCCGGTCACGATGCGGCGCCGCCACCCCGGGTGATCACTCCGGGCGCAGGGGCCGGACGTCGGGTGCGACCTGTGCGCCGGGCGAGGCCCGCACGATGGTGATCAGCCGGTCCGTCAACTGCAGTGTCCCGACGGCCTGATCGTCGTATCCGAGCACCCGGTGCCCGCGTACGACGCTCACGACCAGGTCCTCGGTCTCCCGCGGTGTCTTGCCCACCTCGGCCTT
This sequence comes from Streptomyces sp. NPDC051172, assembly GCF_040682555.1. Classification (NCBI taxonomy): domain Bacteria; kingdom Bacillati; phylum Actinomycetota; class Actinomycetes; order Kitasatosporales; family Streptomycetaceae; genus Streptomyces; species Streptomyces sp. NPDC051172. The sequence goes on along the minus strand of NZ_JBFBBE010000013.1, from coordinate 60,471 downwards.
CACGACCGGCCGCTCGATCATGTCGAGCCCGCTGCCCTGCTGGATGAGGTCCTCCATGACCATGGCGGCCGCCGGACTGAGCACGGACAGGCCGAGCAGGCGGCCGGCCGCGCTGGCGCTGGTGATCACCGCGTCGGCGCCGGACTGCTGGAGCAGCGGGGCGTTCTCCTCCTCGCGCACCGCGGCCACGATCTTCGCCCCGCGGTTGAGCTGCCGGGCCGTCAGCGTGACCAGGACGGCCGTGTCGTCGCGCTGGGTGGCGATGATGATCTGCCGCGCCCGGTGCACCTCGGCCCGCTTCAGCACCTCGCTGCGCGTCGCGTCGCCGACCACACCGACGTAGCCCTCGGCCGTCGCCGCCTCGATCACCTTGGAGCTGGGGTCGACCACGACGACCTGCTCCTTCTTCAGTCCCGTCGCACACACGGTCTGGATGGCCGAGCGCCCCTTGGTCCCGAAGCCGACGACGACGGTGTGGTCGCGCAAGGTGGACCTCCAGCGGTTCAGTCGCCATTCCTCCCGGGTGCGTTCGGTGAGGACTTCGAGCGTGGTGCCGACCAGGATGATCAGGAAGAGCACGCGCAGCGGCGTGATGACGAAGATGTTGGTGAACCGGGCGGCGTCGCTGACCGGGGTGATGTCGCCGTATCCGGTGGTGGAGAGGGTGACGGTCGCGTAGTAGAAGGCGTCGAGCAGGTCGACCGCGCGGTCGGAGTTGTCGTTGTAGCCGTCGTGGTCGGCGTAGACGATCAGGGCGGTCGCGACCAGGACCGCCAGGGCCAGTAACAGCCGTTTGGCGACCTGGCGGATGGGCCGTTCGACCACCTTCCTCGGCAGTCTCACCCGATGGGTCACGAGATGTTCGTCTGCCTGGCGGGCTATCGCGTCATGGCCCGGCAGTTTCACGTGAAACACACCCCGATTCCGGCGGACGCCCAGGGCAGGTCGAGGAGTTCCAGCTCCTGACCCGGGCGGGCGCCGCCCGGTGGTACGACCGCGAGGGCGTCGGCCGCGGCGATGCCGCGCAGCATGGCCGGACCGTTGTAGTGCAGCGGTACGGCGCTGTCGCCGCGCAGCACGATGGGGATGAGCCGGGTGTCGTGCGGATGCCCGTGGACCCCGTCCTGGAGCGGCAGGGCGTACGGCTCCGGGGCGGGGCGTGCGGCGAGCGTGCGCAGCAGGGGTTCGGCGAGGGTGAGCAGCCCGGAGACGGCGGCGAGGGGGTTGCCGGGCAGGCCGACGAGGTGCTGGTTCTCCTTGGTGCGGGCCAGCAGCATGGGGTGGCCGGGCCGTACCTTCACACCGTCCACGAGGAGTTCGGCGCCGATGCGCTGCAGGGTCGGGTGGACGTGGTCGACGGGGCCGGAGGCGGTGCCGCCGGTGGTGACGATCAGGTCGGCCTCGGAGCCCGTGACGGCCTTGCGCAGGGCTTTTGCGTCGTCGCCGAGCCTTCGTACGGAGGTCACCTCGGCGCCCAGCGCACGCAGCCAGGGCGGCAGCATCGGGCCGAGGGCGTCCCGGATCAGGCCGTCGTGCGGCCGTCCCTCGGTGAGCAGTTCGTCGCCCAGGACGAGGACCTCGACGCGAGGGCGGGGGACGGCGGTGAGGGTGTCGTAGCCGGCGGCCGCGGCCAGGCCGAGGACGGCGGGGGTCACGAGGGCGCCGACGGGCAGGAGCTGGTCGCCGGTGCGGCACTCCTGGCCGCGGGGACGGATGTCCTGGCCGTGCTGCACCTCCCGGGTGGCGTGCAGGCGGCCCTTGTCGTCGGTGCGGCCGTGTTCGCTGCGGATCACGGCGGTGGTGTCCGGGGGGATGCGGGCGCCGGTGGCGATACGGACGGCCTCGCCGTCGGTGAGGGCTTCGGGCTCGGCGTGTCCGGCCAGGACGCCCTCGTCCCGTACGTCCCAGGGGCCGGGTCCCGCGACCGCCCAGCCGTCCATCGCCGAGGTGTCGAAGGAGGGCAGGTCGGTGAGGGCGGTGAGGGGGGCGGCCAGGGTGAGGCCGAGGGTGGCTTCGAGGGGGACCGAGACGAGGGGGCGGCGGGCGCCGGACCGGGCGGCGCGGGCGGCGGTGGACCGGGCCTCGGGCCAGGGGGTGGCCCTGTGGTGGGCGTCGGGCTTGTGCGGCACGGTGGGTTCGGCAGCCTGCGGGGCCGGCGCGGGTACGGAGTCGCCGGAGGTGCGGTGGTCGGGGGTGCGGTGGTCGGGTTCCTTCACCAGGGCGAGCACCTCCTCGACATCGAGGTCCTCGACGTCCTCGCCGGGCCGGGCGGAGCGGGCGGTCATCCGGCGTCCGGGCGGGTGTCGGGGGTGGCATCGGGAGCGACGTCGGGCTCGGCGCCCGCGGTCTTGTCCGTCTCGTCGGCCTCGTCGGCCCAGCGCAGAGCGAGTGCCTCGGCCCTGCGGGCGGCTTCGGCGACGGCGTCCGGGCCGCCGCCGGCCTGGGCGGCCGCGTAGCCGACGAGGAAGGTGGTCAGCGGCGCCGCGGGCCTGGCCACCCCGTGGGCGGCGTCGCGGGCGAGGTCGAGCAGGACACCGGTGTCGACGTCGAGGTCGATGCCGAGCTCGTCCTTGGCTGCGGAAATCCATTCATCCAACACGTGCCCATGCTCCCTGATGCGTGCCCTGGCGGCGGCGATGTCGTCCCAGGTGTCGCAGTCGAAGGAAGCGACGGGGTCCGGGACGCGGGTGAGGTGGAGTGCGGCGGTCAGCCGGCGCAGCGGCAGCCCGGTGAGGCTGCCGTGCTCGGTGGCGAGCGCGGCCAGTCCGCGGCGCAGCGCGTGCGTGCGGTAGGCGGCCACCAGGGGCTGGTCGCGGCCGTCGGCGTCGGTGAGCAGGACGCCTTCGGTGTCGCTCGCGTGCAGTGCGCCCAGCAGTCGTCGCACGGTGGCCGCCCCGAGGAACGGCAGGTCGGCGGAGAGGACCACGGTCTGCCCGGCGGTGGTGTGGTGCAGCCCGGCGCCGAGCGCGGCGAGGGGCCCCCCGCCGGGCGGCTCCTCGCGGGCCCACAGCACGGGCCGGGCGGTGGGCCTGGAGCCGGCGACGACGACGGTCGTGCGGGCGTCGGCGCAGGCGGTCAGCACCCGGTCGAGCAGCGCCCGGCCGCCGACGTGCACACCGGGCTTGTCGGCGCCGCCGAGCCGCCGGGCGGCGCCCCCGGCGAGCACGACGGCGTCGTACGCGTCGTGTGCCGGGACGGCGCCGCGGCCGCCGGAGGGCTCGTGCGAGGTCATCCACCGAGTATGCGTGCCCTCACGATCACAGGGAACGCATGGGCGTCACCCGGACCGTGCGGGCGTCCTCGTCGTCACAGTGTGCGCAGCAGGACCGCCGGCTGTTCCACGCAGTCCGCCACGTACCGCAGGAAGCCGCCTGCTGTGCCGCCGTCGCACACCCGGTGGTCGAAGGTGAGCGAGAGCTGGACGACCTGCCGTACGGCGAGCTCGCCCTCGTGCACCCACGGCTTGGGGACGATGCGGCCGACGCCGAGCATGGCCGCCTCGGGGTGGTTGATGATCGGAGTGGACCCGTCGACACCGAACACGCCGTAGTTGTTCAGCGTGAAGGTTCCACCGGTGAGTTCCCCGGGTGTGAGGCTGCCCGTGCGGGCCGCCTCGGTCAGCCGGGCCAACTCCGCGGTGAGCGCTTCGGCGTCCCGCGCGTGTGCGTCCCGTACGACCGGGACGACGAGGCCGCGCTCGGTCTGCGCGGCGAAGCCGAGGTGCACCTGGTCGAGCTGGACGACCTCCCTGGCCTCCGTGTCGACCGTGGAGTTGAGCTCGGGGAACCGGGCGAGGGCGGCCGTGCAGATGCGGGCCAGCAGGGCGAGGAGGGAGATCTTCGGCCCGCCCGCCGCGTTCATGGCGGCACGCGCGCGCATGAGTTCGGTCGCGTCGGCGTCCACCCAGCAGGTCGCGTCCGGTATCTCGCGGCGGCTGAGGGCGAGCTTGTCGGCGACGGCGCCCCGGATGCCCTTGAGGGGGATGCGGAGGCCGGTCCCGGGTGCGGCGGTGGGCGTCTGGGGCGCCACAGCGGTTTCCGCCGTCCGTCCCCGTGCCTCGGCGGCCCGCAGCGCGTACTCGACGTCGGCGCGCAGGATCAGCCCGTCGGGACCGGAACCCGTCATCTCCTTCAGGTCCAGGCCGTTCTGCCGGGCGAGCCTGCGCACCAGCGGCGAGATCACGGGAACGGGGCCGTCCGCCGTCCGGCGTGCGCCGGAGCTTGCGTTCGCCTCCCCGGGCACGGCGGGCGCCGGCTGTCCCGGCCGTACCCTCCGCCGTCGCGCGGGTGCCTGCGAAGTGCCGTATCCCACCAGCACGTTGCCCGAGCCCTCGGTCTCGCCCCCTGAAGCCGCCGGTCCGACCGCGACCGTCAACAGGGGAGCGCCGACGGGCAGTTCGGTGCCCTCCTCGCCGAAGCGGGCGGTGACCACGCCGCCGTAGGGGCAGGGCACGTCGACCAGCGCCTTGGCCGTCTCGACCTCGACGACCGGCTGGTCGACCGCGACCACGTCGCCGACCTCCACCAGCCAGCGGACGATCTCCGCCTCGGTGAGCCCCTCCCCGAGGTCCGGGAGCCTGAATTCCAACACCTGTGCCATCAGTTCTCGGCCTCCCACTGCAGACGCCCCACGGCGTCCAGGATCCGGTCCACGCCGGGCAGGTGGTGGCGCTCCAGCATCGGCGGCGGGTAGGGGATGTCGAAGCCGGCCACGCGCAGCACCGGCGCCTCCAGGTGGTGGAAGCAGCGCTCCGTGACACGGGCTGCGATCTCACCGCCCGGGCCGCCGAACCCGCCCGACTCGTGTACGACGACCGCGCGCCCGGTCCGTCGTACCGAGGCGCAGACCGTCTCGTCGTCGAACGGCACCAGTGAGCGCAGGTCGACGACTTCGAGGTCCCAGCCCTCGGCCTGCGCGGCCTCGGCGGCTTCGAGGCAGACGGGCACGGACGGCCCGTAGGTGACGAGCGTGGCGCTGCGGCCGGAGCGCCGCACCACCGCGCGGCCTATCGGTTCAACGTCCGTCGGGTGCTCCGGGTTCCAGGAGTCCTTGGACCAGTACAGGCGCTTGGGTTCGAGGAAGACGACCGGGTCGTCGGAGGCGATGGCGGCGCGCAGCAGGCCGTAGGCGTCGGCGACGGTGGCGGGCGTGACGACGTGGAGCCCCGGAGTCGCCATGTAGTACGCCTCGGAGGAGTCGCTGTGGTGTTCGACGCCGCCGATTCCGCCGCCGTAGGGGACGCGGATGGTGAGCGGGAGGGTCATGGCGCCGCGGGTGCGGTTGCGCATGCGTGAGACGTGCGAGATCAGCTGCTCGAACGCCGGGTAGGCGAACGCGTCGAACTGCATCTCCACGACCGGGCGCAGGCCGTACATCGCCATGCCGACCGCGGTGCCGAGGATGCCGGCCTCGGCCAGCGGGGTGTCCGTGCAGCGGTCCTCGCCGAACTCCTTGGCGAGACCGTCGGTGACGCGGAAGACACCACCGAGGGTGCCGACGTCCTCACCCATGACGTGCACGGTGGGGTCGGCGGCCATGGCGTCGCGCAGTGCGCGCGTGAGCGCCTGCGCCATGGTGGCCGGCTTGAGGGCGACGGTGGTCATCAGTGCCCGCCTTCCTGTTCCGCGTGCCGCTCCGCCTGCAACTGGGCCCGCTGTTCGCGCAGTTGCCCGGTGGGCTCGGCGTACACGTGGGCGAACAGGTCCATCGGGTCGAGGACCGGGTCCTGGTTCATGCGCTCGCGCAGGTCGGCGGCCATGGTCTCGGCGTCGTCGCGCGCGGACCGTATGGCGTCCTCGTCGAGCAGGCCGCGCTCGGTCAGCTCGTGCTCCAGGAGGGCGATGGGGTCGTGGGCGCGCCAGGCCTCGACCTCGGTGTCGCCGCGGTAGCGGGTCGCGTCGTCGGCGTTGGTGTGGGCGTCGATGCGGTAGGTGATCGCCTCGATCAGCGTGGGGCCGCCGCCCTCGCGGGCGCGGCGCACGGCATCGGTGAGGACCTCGTGCACGGCGGCCGCGTCGTTGCCGTCGACCAGGCGGCCGGGCATGCCGTAGCCGACGGCCTTGTGGGCCAGCGACGGGGCCGCGGTCTGCTTGGCCAGCGGAACGGAGATGGCGAAGCCGTTGTTCTGGACCAGGAAGACCACCGGGGCCTGCCAGACGGCGGCGAAGTTCAGCGCCTCGTGGAAGTCGCCCTCGCTGGAGCCGCCGTCGCCGACCATGGCGAGCGCGACCACGTCGTCACCCTTGAGCCGGGCGGCGTGCGCGAGACCCACGGCGTGCGGCAGCTGGGTGGCGAGGGGGGTGCACAGGGGGGCCACGCGGTGCTCGTGCGGGTCGTAGCCGGTGTGCCAGTCGCCACGCAGCAGGGTGAGCGCCTGGACGGGGTCCAGGCCGCGGGCGACGGCGGCGAGCGTGTCGCGGTAGCTGGGGAAGAGCCAGTCTCGGTCCTGCAGCGCGAGCGCGGCGGCGACCTGGCAGGCCTCCTGGCCGGTGCTGGAAGGGTAGACGGCGAGGCGGCCCTGCTTGGTGAGGGCGGTCGCCTGCACGTTGTACCTGCGGCCGCGCACCAGCTCGGCGTACAGGCGGCGCAGCAGGGCCGGGTCGGCCTTCGCGGCGGCCTCGGTGCCGAGGACGCGGTAGGGCTCCGCGTCGGGCAGCAGCGGCGCGGGGTCCGTGCGGGGCTGCCAGGCGGGGGGCGGCGATGGCCGATACCCGCCCCGCTGCTCCATGACCGTCATGACGGCACCTCCTCGTGGGAGCGGCTTCAGGCGCGCCACGGGTGTGATGCGCCTCACCTACCGATTGTTCGGTCGTCGGCACATTTTGGCTACAGGCACCTCCAGGCTGTGGACAAACGGTTCTCCACAACCTGAAATGAACGCAGTACGTCCATGGTAGGGAGGCGGGGGGACATGGCACCTGAACAAATGGCCGAAGGGCCGGAAGGTGGAAGTCCCCTACCGCTCCCGCGTCCGCTCGACGCCATCGATCTGGACATTCTCCAGATGCTCCAGGCGGACGGCCGCGCATCCATAAGGTCGGTCGCGGAACGGGTGCACGTCTCACGGGCCAACGCCTACGCCCGTATCAACCGTCTCATCGACGACGGTGTCATCCGTGGCTTCGGGGCCCGTGTCAACCATGAGCGCGCAGGTCAGGGCACCTCGGCGTACATCACCCTGAAGATCGTCCAGAACTCCTGGCGCACGGTGCGCGAGCAGCTCAGACAGCTGCCCGGGGCCTCACACATCGCCCTGGTGGGCGGCGACTTCGACGTGCTGCTGCTGGTGCACACACCGGACAACAAGGCACTGCGCGAACTGGTGCTCACCCGCCTCCAGGCCATGCCCGAAGTGCTCAGCACCCGCACACTGCTGGTGTTCGAGGAGGAGGACCTGGAGCCGCAGGGCTGAGCCCTGCGAGGCGTCTCAGACCTCGTTGCGGAGCCCTCCGAAGACCAGCTGCACGACTGCGTCGGCCACTTCGCGCTCGCTCATGCCGCGCCCGTCGGGCCGGTACCACTCGACGATCGAGTTGATCATCCCGAAGACGAGCCTGGTGGCGAGCCGCACCTCCACGTCACCGCGTACGTCCCCGTCGGCGGCCGCCGCCTTCAGCAGCTCGGCCACCTGGTGGTCGAAGTCGCGGCGACGCTCCAGGGCCCACCGCTCGGTGCCCGTGTTGCCGCGCACCCTCAGCAGCAGCGTCACATACGGCAGTTCGCCGATCAGCACCTCGACCATGCGCCGCACGACGTACTCGAGGCGGTCGGCGGCGCGCCCCACGCGCGCGTGCTCCTCGTCGAGGATCCCGAAGAGCCCGTCGAGCGCCCGGCTGACGGCCCGGCGCAGCAGCTCCTCCTTTCCGGCCACATGGTGGTAGATCGACGACTTGGAGATGCCGGCCGCCTTGGAGAGGTGCTCCATGGACGTGCCGTCGTAGCCGCGCTCGTTGAAGACCTGGACGGCGACGGACAGCAGCGTCTCCGGGGTGTACGTGTCGCGCTTGGCGGTGGTCATGACTGGCTGCCCTCCCGCTTGTCGGAGGCGTACGCGTGCCGGTACAGCGCGAGGGAGGGCGCATAGCGCCCGGAAGGATCGCGCAGATGCAGGTCGTCGAGGAGGGCGTACGCCCAGTTGCGGCCAAGCCTGCGGCTCCACTCGAAGGGCCCGAGGGGGTAGTTGACGCCCAGACGCATCGCGGTGTCGATGTCCTCCTCGGTGGCCACACCCTTGGCGACGGCGTCGTGCGCCAGGTCGACGATCCGGGCGACCGTGCGGGCGACGATCATGCCCGGGACGTCACCGATGACGCTGACGTCCTTGCCGAGCGCCTGGAAGAGGCCGGTGGCCTCGGCGAGGGTCTGCGCCGAGGTGTCCTGGGACGCGGACAGGGCGATGCGGGTGGCCCTGCGGTAGTCCAGGGCGAGGTCGAAGTAGACGACGTCGCGGAACTCGACGGAGGTCTGGCCGTCGGCGAGCGCCAGCTGGCCGCCGCTCGGCAGCACCAGGCGGGTGCCGTGGTCCTCTTCCTCCTCGCGCACGGCGATGCCCGCCTCGCGGATCAGCGGGAGCAGCTCGGAGGCGGGGCCCAGGTCGCCCTCGACGACGACGTACGCGGGCTGCTGTGCGGGCTCCGCGGTGTGCGGCTCGGGGCGCTCGGCGTCGTCCCCGTACTCGTACCAGCCCTGACCGCTCTTGCGGCCGAGCCGGCCCGACTCGACCAGGCGCTGCTGGGCGAGCGAGGGCGTGAAGCGCACGTCCTGGAAGAAGGAGCGCCACACGGAGCGGGTGACGGACTCGTTGACGTCCTGTCCGATGAGGTCGGTCAGCTCGAAGGCGCCCATCCTGAAGCCGCCCGACTCGCGCAGGACCGCGTCGATGGTGGCGGGGTCGGCGCCCTGGGCCTCGTACACGGCGAAGGCCTCGGCGTAGAAGGGCCGGGCGATGCGGTTGACGATGAAGCCGGGCGTGTCGGCGCAGGCGACCGGTGTCTTGCCCCAGGCGCGCGCCATCTCGTACGCGCGCGTGGCCGACGAGACGTCGGTGGCGAACCCGGAGACGACCTCGACGAGGGGCAGCAGCGGCGCGGGGTTGAAGAAGTGCAGGCCGACGAAGCGCCCGGGGTGGCGCAGGGCCCCGCCGATGGCGGTGACGGACAGGGAGGAGGTGTTGGTCGCGAGCAGACAGTCCTCGGCGACGATGTCCTCCAGCTCACGCAGCAGGGCCTGCTTGGCGTCCAGTTGCTCCAGGACGGCCTCGACGACCAGGGAGCAGTCGGCGAGCTCGGTCAGGCTCTCGGCGGGCAGCAGCCGCTCGCGTGCCGCGTCCCGGTCGGCGGCCGTGAGCCGGTCCTTCTCGACGAGCCGGTCGAGGCGGGCGCCGATCGCCGCGGCCGCTTGCGAGGCACGCCCGGCAGCGGCGTCGTACAGCCGTACGCGGTGGCCTGCGACCAGCGCGACCTGGGCGATGCCCTGGCCCATGGTGCCGGTGCCGACGACGGCCACGGGGCTGCTGAGGTCGAGTGCTGTCATGTGCGCGATCCTCCCGCACGGGGTTTTCCACAGATGCGGCAGGCCCCCTTGTCCCGACCGATCGTTCGGTTACTCTAACTCTGACCGGCTGTTCCTGCCCATGTTTCTGCCAGGTCATGAGCTCGACGAAGAGTTCTCAAGACGAGGAGTTGGTCCCGCATGGCCGCCGAACTGACCACCCGCGACCTGATCGCCAAGCACCGGCCCACCCTCGACCAGGCGCTGGAAGCGATCCGCACGCGCGCGTACTGGTCCCCGCACCCCGAACACCCCAAGGCCTACGGCGAGAACGGCAGCCTCGACGCGGCCGCGGGCAAGGCCGCCTTCGACGCCCTGCTGGGCACCCGCCTCGACCTCGGCCAGCCCGGCACGGACGACTGGGTGGGTGCCGAGGTCTCGCCGTACGGCATCGAACTGGGCGTGACCTATCCGCACGCGGACGTCGACGAGCTGCTGCCCGCCATGAAGGCCGGACAGCGCGCGTGGCGCGACGCCGGCGCGGAGGCGCGCGCGGTGGTGTGTCTGGAGATCCTGAAGCGGATCAGCGACCGGACGCACGAGTTCGCGCACGCGGTCATGCACACCTCCGGCCAGGCCTTCATGATGGCGTTCCAGGCGGGCGGGCCGCACGCCCAGGACCGCGGTCTGGAGGCGGTGGCGTACGCGTACGTGGAGCAGGTCCGCACCCCCGACACCGCGGAGTGGAGCAAGCCCCAGGGCAAGCGCGACCCGCTGGCGCTCAACAAGCAGTTCACCGCGGTTCCGCGCGGGGTCGCGCTGGTGATCGGCTGCAACACCTTCCCGACGTGGAACGGCTATCCGGGCCTGTTCGCGTCCCTCGCCACCGGCAACGCGGTCCTGGTGAAGCCCCACCCGCGCGCGGTGCTGCCGCTCGCGCTCACCGTGCAGGTCGCGCGCCAGGTCCTCGCCGAGGCGGGCTTCGACCCGAACCTGGTGGCGCTGGCCGCCGAGCAGGCCGGCGAGGGCATCGCGAAGACGCTGGCCACGCGCCCGGAGATCCGGATCATCGACTACACGGGCTCGACGGCGTTCGGCGACTGGCTGGAGGCCAACGCCCGCCAGGCGCAGGTCTACACGGAGAAGGCCGGCGTCAACACGGTGCTGATCGACTCCACTGCGAACTACAAGGGAATGCTCTCCAACCTGGCCTTCTCGCTGTCCCTGTACAGCGGCCAGATGTGCACGACTCCGCAGAACCTGCTGATCCCCCGTGACGGCATCCGCACCGACGAGGGCCCCAGGACCTTCGACGAGGTGGTCGCCGACCTCGCCCGCTCGGTCGACGGCCTCCTGGGCGACGACGCGCGCGCGAACGCCCTGCTCGGCGCGATCGTCAACCCGGACGTGAAGGCCCGCCTGGGGGCGGCCGCCGGTCTCGGCGAAGTCGCCCTGGCCTCCAGGGAGATCAGCAACCCGGAGTTCCCGGGCGCGGTGGTGCGCACGCCGGTGATCGTGAAGCTGGACGGCGCGCGGAAATATTGGGAGGGGGACGACGAGGCCGCGTACATGAGCGAGTGCTTCGGCCCGGTCTCCTTCGCCGTCGCGGTCGACTCGGCCGCGGAGGGCGCGGAGCTGTTGCGCCGCACCATCCGGGAGAAGGGCGCGATGACGGTCGGCGCATACACGACCGACGAGGAGGTCGAGCAGACGGTCCAGGAGGTCTGCCTGGAGGAGGCCGCCCAGCTGTCCCTGAACCTCACGGGCGGCGTGTACGTCAACCAGACGGCCGCGTTCTCGGACTTCCACGGCTCGGGCGGCAACCCGGCGGCCAACTCGGCGCTGTGCGACGGGGCGTTCGTCGCGAACCGGTTCCGGGTGGTCGAGGTGCGCCGCGAGGCCTAGGAACTGAGCGCGCCCCCGGTGGCGCTCCAGTGGTACAGCGTCATGGCCACACTGGTCGCGAGGTTGTAGCTGGAGACCTGGGGGCGCATCGGCAGCGACAGCAAGTGGTCGGTACGCGCGCGAAGTTCGCCGGACAGGCCGCTGCGCTCGGAGCCGAACGTGAGGACGGCGTCGTCCGGGAGCTTGACGCCCCGGATGTCGTCGCCCTCCGGGTCCAGGGCGAACAGCGGTCCCGCCGGCAGTTCGTCGACCGCCAGTCGTTCCACGGCGGTCGCGAAGTGCAGCCCCGCGCCGCCGCGCACCACCGTGGGGTGCCATGGGTCGAGAGTGCCGGTGGTGACCACACCGGTCGCACCGAAACCGGCGGCCAGACGGATCACGGCGCCCGCGTTGCCGAGGTTGCGCGGGTTGTCGAGGACCACGACGGGGGCCGTGCGCGGGATGTGCGCGAGCTTCTCCAGATTGGCCGTACGGGACGGTCGTACGGCCAAGGCGGCGACGGCGGTGGGATGCGGACGCGGCACCAGGCTCCGGTACGTCGGCTCAGGCACCTCGGTGAGGAGGCCGGCCAGCGCATCCCGCACATCGGGGGCGAGTTCCTCGGCGAGGGCGAGCGCCGCCCGCCGGTCGGCGGTGACCGCCACGGGGACCTCGGCTCCGAAACGCACGGCGTGCTTGAGGGCGTGGAAACCGTCGAGCAGCACACAGGTGCCGGCGATCCGGCGCCAGGCGGTCACGGGGTCGGGGGCGGGTTCGGTCATGGCGTGCAGCCTACGTGCGCGCGGGACCGCAGCTCACGCCCCGCGGCACGTGCGCATGGGCGCAGGCTCACGCCGTGGAGCCCACATGTGTGGGCTCGGGGCTCTCCGGGGCGCGCGGCCGGGACGGCGTCGCACGGCCGGTGCGGGCGAGGACGCGGCCACGCGCGCGTGCCGCCCAGCCGCCGAGGCGGTGCAGCAGCGATGTCGGCAGGAAGACGGCATCCGTCGCGATCATCGCCAGCGAGAAGAACGGCAGCCCGAGGACGACGGCGATCACGGCGTGCTCGGTCATCATGACCGCCAGCAGGACGTTCTTGACTCGCCGGTTGAACAGCGTGAACGGGAAGGCGACCTGCACGATCACCGTCCCGTACGTCACGAGCATCACCATCGTGCCGCTCGACGACAGCAGGTCGGCAAGCCCTGGCCAGGGCGAGAAGTAGTCGAGGTGGAGGGGGTAGTAGACCGCTGTGCCGTCCTGCCAGCGCGTGCCTTGGATCTTGTACCAGCCGGCCGTCGCGTAGATCAGACAGGCCTCCGTCGTGATCACGAAGAGGGCGGCGTTGTGCACGATGTTCGCGACGACGTCCAGCAGGATCCTCGGCTCCCCGCTCTTCGCCCGGCGCCCGACCAGCCACCACACGGCCTGCCCGACCCAGACGCCCCACAGGATCACCGGAACGGTCAGATCGGCGCCGCCGAACCGCCCGCCGGCCGTCACCGCGATCAGCGAGAACCCGAGCACAACCCACAGCGCCGGGCCGACCCGGTCGGACACCTGCTCTCCACGCGCGCGTGCCCGACGCGCACGCTCTGCCCGCCGTGCGTCCAGCGACCAGACCTGGCCACAGCGCGTGAACACGAGGTAGACGGACATCAGGTGCAGGACGTTGTCGCCCCCGTCCCCCATGAACACGCTGCGGTTCTGCAGCGAGAGCACCCCGATCATGAACAGCACGGACATGGTGCGGGTGCGCCAGCCGAGCAGCAGCAGGACGCTCGAGAGGGCGCCGAGCGCGTAGACGAACTCGAACCAGCCCCGGCCGTCCGACCACATGAGAGCCGTGAAGGCACTGTTGGACGCGATCAGCTGCTGGGCGAGGTCCCAGCTCCACGGACTGCCGGGGCCGTACAGCTCCTCACGGTGGGGAAACTCGCGCAGCAGGAACAGCAGCCAGGTCGTGCTGAAGCCGATGCGGATCACTGCGGACTGGTAGGGGCCGAGCGCCGATTCGGTGATGCGGGCGATGGCGGAGGAGACCGAGAGGGCGAAGCGGTTCACCGGGCGCCTCCGTCGGTGTCGGCGGCCGTGACCGGCCACCAGGGCAGCACGCGGTCCATGGGTTTGTCGGAGATCTTCTCGGTGCTCCATTTCGGCGGGGGCACGTTGGTGGTACGGGAACGGACCTGCACCTGATCGATGGCCCCGCCCTTCCCGGCCGCGTCGTCGCGGCGCAGGCGGAGCACCACTATGCGCCGCAGATAGGTCTCGGACAGAGCGCCGCGCAGCCCCGCCGGACGGTTGTTGCCGTCGTGCGTGGAGACGAAGAAGTCCCAGGCCCGGCGCAGCTCGTTCTGCTCGGTGTGGCTGGGCAGCAGATTGCCGTGGATGGCCTGCCCGTCCTCCGCGGACAGGTCGTACCAGCCGGTGGTCCGCACGTCGCCGTTCTTCTCCTGCACCTCGGCGCGCACCTGGACGGCGATGTTCTGCTGCAGCGGGTTCGGTGCGAACAGCTTCCAGTTCTGCTCGAACTCCGGGTAGATCCAGTCGTCGATCGCCTTGCCGTGCGCCTTGGTCAGCGTATTCGACGGCGCGACGTGCAGAAAGACCATCCCGACATGCACACAGACGAGGACGGCGACGACAGCGAGCGCCAGCGCGGCGCCGATCTGGTAGCGCGGGGAGAGAGCGGCCACCCCGGTACGGGGTTCGGCGTACGGGCCGGGCGCCGGAGTCACCGAGAAGGCCAGGCCGCCGGATTCGAGCACGGCGGCGTCCGTCGAGGCGTCCTGCGGGTCGTCCAGCGGGTACGGGCCCGCCGGCTCGGGCGGGCTGTCCTGCGCAGGCGGGCCGTCCAGCGCGGACGATCCGTCCGGTTCGGGCGGCCCCACCGGCCCGGGCGGAGCATCCGGCTCGGGCGCACCGCCCGACCTGCCCGGCCCGTCCAGCCCCTGCCGGGCGTCCGAGTCTGTGCCGTACGCGTCCATTCCGCCCCGTCTCCCAATCCGCCACCGCACTCGCCATGCGCCACCGCACTCGCAGGGGCACGGTACTCAGGCCCCCCCGCCCGGCACAGCCCCTGTCGGACCGAGCTCGTCGCGGCATACGCGAGGTCGCCCCACTTGTCCACAGGACAGGGGCGACAAGTTATCCACAGCGGTTGACACCTTACGGCGCCCGTCCCACCATGGAATCGCACGAACCGAACGATCGGTCGGGAGCCAGCTCCGGACAGAGCCCAGGTCGAGGGGGACCGCATGGCGACAGCAGCCGCGCACCAGGCGTACGGCACTGCGGAAGACACCGGCGGCACCGGTGCGTACGAGCGCGCCTTCGACGCCGCCGTGGCCGCCGACGAGCGCATCGAGCCGCGCGACTGGATGCCCGACGCCTATCGGGCGACGCTGGTCCGGCAGATGGCGCAGCACGCCCACTCCGAGATCATCGGCATGCAGCCGGAGGCCAACTGGATCACCCGCGCGCCCTCCCTGCGCCGCAAAGCGATCCTGATGGCCAAGGTCCAGGACGAGGCCGGACACGGGCTCTACCTGTACAGCGCGGCCGAGACCCTCGGCACCGGCCGCGACGAACTGCTCGACAAGCTCCACTCCGGCCGCCAGAAGTACTCCTCGATCTTCAACTACCCGACGCTGACCTGGGCGGACGTCGGCGCGATCGGCTGGCTGGTGGACGGCGCCGCGATCACCAACCAGGTCCCGCTGTGCCGCTGCTCCTACGGCCCGTACGCACGCGCGATGGTCCGCATCTGCAAGGAGGAGTCCTTCCACCAGCGCCAGGGGTACGAGCTGCTGCTGGCCCTCGGCCGCGGCACTCCGGAGCAGCGGGAGATGGCGCAGGACGCGGTGAACCGCTGGTGGTGGCCGTCCCTGATGATGTTCGGTCCGCCCGACGACGAGTCGGCGCACTCCGCGCAGTCGATGACATGGAAGATCAAGCGGCATTCGAACGACGAGCTGCGCCAGCGCTTCGTCGACATCTGCGTCCCCCAGGCCGAGTCGCTGGGCCTCACCCTCCCCGACCCGGACCTGAAGTGGAACGAGGAGCGGGGGCACTACGACTTCGGCGCGATCGACTGGACGGAGTTCAAAGAGGTCCTCAAGGGCAACGGCCCGTGCAATGAGCAGCGGCTCACCCAGCGCAGGCGCGCACACGAGGAAGGTGCGTGGGTGCGGGAGTCGGCCGCGGCCTACGCGGCCAAACACACGAGCGGGACCCGTGGGAGCAACAAGCCCGGCGAGATGGGAGCGACGCGAGCATGACGAACACCGACTGGCCCCTGTGGGAGGTCTTCGTGCGCTCACGCCGCGGCCTCTCGCACACCCACGCCGGCAGCCTGCACGCGCCGGACGCGGAGTTCGCCCTGCGCAACGCCCGCGACCTGTACACCCGCCGCGGTGAGGGCGTCTCGATCTGGGTCGTCCCGTCGTCCGCGATCACCGCGTCCTCCCCGGACGAGAAGGACCCGTTCTTCGAGCCGGCCGCCGACAAGCCGTACCGGCACCCGACGTTCTACGAGATCCCGGAGGGGGTGAAGCACCTGTGACCACGACCGTCCCTGTGACCGCCGCCCTCGCCCTCGGCGACGACGCCCTGGTGCTCTCGCACCGCCTCGGCGAATGGGCGGGGCATGCCCCCGTTCTGGAGGAGGAGGTCGCCCTCGCCAACATCGCGCTGGACCTGCTGGGCCAGGCCCGCGTGCTGCTGTCGACGGTGGGCGACGAGGACGAGCTGGCGTATCTGCGCGAGGAGCGCGCCTTCCGCAACCTCCAGCTGGTGGAACAGCCGAACGGCGACTTCGCCCACACCATCGCCCGCCAGCTCTACTTCTCCACCTACCAGCACCTGTTGTACGCCGAACTGGCCGCCGCGGACGGCCCGTTCGCAGGCCTTGCCGCAAAGGCCGTCAAGGAGGTCGCCTACCACCGCGACCACGCCGAGCAGTGGACCCTGCGACTCGGCGACGGCACGGAGACCGGCCACGAGCGCATGCAGCGCGCATGCACGGCCCTGTGGCGGTTCACCGGGGAGATGTTCCAGTCGGTGGAGGGCCTGGACGTAGACCTGGCGGGGATGGAGACGGCCTGGCTGGAGTCCGTCGGGGCTGTGCTGCACCGCGCGACCCTGACGGTCCCCGAGGGGCCGCGCGCCGGGGCGTGGACGGCCGGCGCGGGCCGTCAGGGCGTGCACACCGAGTCCTTCGGGCGGATGCTCGCCGAGATGCAGCACCTGCACCGCAGCCACCCGGGAGCGTCATGGTGACGACGACCACCGCTCTGGAGTCCGAACTTCTCGAGATCGCCGGTTCGGTGCCCGACCCCGAACTGCCCGTGCTCACCCTCCAGGAGCTCGGCGTCCTGCGCGCGGTGCATGTGCGCGGCGCGGACTCGGTCGAGGTCGAACTGACGCCGACCTACACCGGCTGCCCCGCCATCGAGGCGATGTCCCTGGACATCGAGCGAGTACTGCACGCGCACGGCATACGGGACGTCACCGTCCGCACGGTGCTGCGGCCCGCCTGGTCGACGGACGACATCACCGCCGAAGGGCGGCGCAAACTGCGGGAGTTCGGGATAGCTCCCCCGCGTATGCGAGAGGCCTCCGGGCCGGTCCCCGTGTCCCTGGGCCCGACCCGCACGCTGGAGCCGGTGCGCTGCCCGCACTGCGGCAGCACCGACACCGAGCTGCTCAGCCGCTTCTCCTCCACCGCCTGCAAGGCGCTGCGGCGCTGTCTGTCCTGCCGGGAACCCTTCGACCACTTCAAGGAGCTGTGATGGCCCGCTTCCACACGCTCCGGGTGGCAGCGGTCGACCGGCTCACCGACGACTCCGTGGCCCTCACCCTCAAGGTGCCCGAGGAACTGCTCGAGGAGTACCGGCACGCCCCGGGCCAGCACCTCGCCCTGCGGCGCCAGGCCGACGGTGAGGAGATACGGCGGACGTACTCGATCTGCTCCCCGGCACCGGCCCCCGACGCTGCGGGCCCCGACACCCTGCGGGTCGGCGTGCGGCTGGTCGAGGGCGGAGCCTTCTCGACGTACGCGCTCAAGGAGATCAACGTCGGCGACGAGCTGGAGGTGATGACCCCGGCCGGCCGCTTCACCCTCGACCCCGCGCCAGGCCTGTACGCGGCGATCGTCGGCGGCAGCGGCATCACCCCGGTGCTGTCGATCGTCTCGACGCTGCTGGCGCGCGAGCCGGAGGCCCGGTTCTGTCTGATACGCAGCGACCGCACGGCCGCTTCGACGATGTTCCTGGACGAGGTCGCCGATCTCAAAGACCGGTATCCGGGGCGGCTGCAGCTGGTGACGGTGCTGTCCCGGGAGGAACAGCAGGCGGGGCTGCCGTCCGGGCGCCTCGACCAGGAGCGGCTGACGGAGCTGCTTCCGGCACTGCTGCCGGTGGGACAGGTGGCGGGATGGTTCCTGTGCGGGCCGTTCGGGCTGGTCCAAGGCGCCGAGCGGGCCCTGCGGGGGCTCGGTGTGACGCGCACGCGCATCCACGAGGAGATCTTCCACGTGGACGCCGCCGCCCCCGCGCCGGCCGCGACCGTCCCCGCGCACAGCACGGTCACCGCCCGGCTCGACGGCCGCGGCGGGACCTGGCCCGTGCAGGACGGCGAGTCCCTGCTGGAGACGGTCCTGCGCAACCGGCCCGACGCGCCCTATGCCTGCAAGGGCGGAGTGTGCGGCACCTGCCGGGCCTTCCTGGTGACCGGCGAGGTGCGCATGGACCGCAACTTCGCGCTGGAACCGGAGGAGACGGAGGCGGGATACGTGCTGGCGTGCCAGTCGCATCCGGTGACGGAGAAGGTGGAGCTGGACTTCGACCGCTGAACCCACGGCCACGGTTCCGGAGTCGGCGCACCGTTCCCTTCTTCTAGAACCTGTTCTATCTTGACGGTCCGTCAGATCAGCGGACCCTCCGGAGGGACAGGACCGTGGACTTCACCTTCACCGAGGAGCAGCAGGCGGCGGCCGAGGCGGCACGGGGGGTGTTCGCCGGGGTCGCACCGGACACCGTGCCCAGCCCCTCCCTCGTCCCCGGCGCCGTGGCCGACGACTTCGACCGCGCACTGTGGACCAGACTCGCCGAGGCGGACCTGCTGAGCCTGCTGCTCGGCACGGAGTTCGGCGGGGCGGGCCTGGACGCCATCGCCCTGTGCCTGGTGCTGCGGGAGTCGGCCAAGGTGCTGGCGCGCGTTCCGCTGCTGGAGACCAGCGCGGCCGCCGCGGCCGTACAGGCCTACGGTGGCGAGGAGTTGAAGTCGGCGCTGCTCACCCGCGCGGGGCGCGGCGAGGCGGTGCTGACCGTCGCCGTGAACGGCCGCACCGGCCACGACCCGGCCGAACTCGCCGTGACCGCACGGCAGGAGGGCGACCAGTGGATCCTGGACGGGGTGCAGACCGCCGTGCCGTGGGCGCACACCGCCGATTTCGTCGTCGTGCCCGCCCATACGACCGCCGACCGCACCCTCCTCGCCGTGGTCCCCCGCATCCACCGAGGCGTCGGGCTGGACGAGCAGGTCTCCACCACCGGCGAACGACTCGGCGAACTGCATCTGGAGTCCGCACGGGTCCCGGCCCGTGACGTCATCGACGCCCACGGTGCATGGGATTGGCTGCGCGAACTGCTGACCACCGGGACCTGCGCACTGGCCCTCGGCCTCGGCGAACGGGCCCTCGCGATGACCAGTGAATACACCGGCAAACGCGAGCAGTTCGGATACCCCGTCGCCACGTTCCAGGCCGTCGCCGTGCAGGCCGCCGACCGGTACATCGACCTGCGGGCGATGGAGGCCACGCTGTGGCAGGCCGCGTGGCGGATCGCCTCGGGGGCGCCCGGCGTACTGCCCGCCTCCGGTGACGTCGCCGTCGCCAAGATCTGGGCGTCTGAGGGCGTGCGGCGGGTCGTGCAGACGGCACAGCATCTGCACGGCGGGTTCGGGGCGGACGTCGAGTACCCGCTGCACCGCTACCACGCCTGGGCCAAGCACCTGGAACTGCAGCTCGGCCCGTCGGCAGCGCACGAGGAGGCCCTCGGTGACCTGCTGGCGGCGCACCCGCTGGGCTGACCGGCCCGCCGCGAGCTACAGGACGAACCCGGGCTGCCCCTCGTCCGTCACGACCGGGCGGCCCGTGGCCGCCCACACCTGCATGCCGCCGTCGACGTTCACGGCGTCGATGCCCTGCTGCACGAGGTACATCGCGACCTGCGCCGAGCGGCCGCCGGAGCGGCAGATCACGTTGACGCGACCGTCCTGCGGCGCGGCCTCGGTCAGCTCGCCGTAACGGGCGACGAAATCACTGATGGGGATGTGCAGTGCCCCTTCGGCGTGACCCGCCTGCCACTCGTCGTCCTCGCGGACGTCCAGCAGGAAGTCGCCGTCCTTGAGGTCCGAGACCTCGACCGTGGGCACACCAGCTCCGAAATGCATGCCCAAGACGCTACCCGACGCGGCCGGGCACGGAACCGGCCGCCCGAGCCGCGGGGCTACCCCAGCAGCTCGGCCAGCTCCGCCTCGCGCCGGGAGACATCGGCCAGGAGCTTCTCGGCGATCTCCTCCAACAGCCGGTCCGGATCGTCCGGTGCCAGCCGCAGCATCGCGCCGATCGCGCTCTCCTCCAGTTCCTTGGCGACCAGCGAGAGCAGTTCCTTGCGCTGGGCGAGCCATTCGAGGCGGGCGTAGAGCTCCTCGGCGCGGCTCGGACCGCGCTCCTGAGGCGCCGGTCCCTTGGCCCACTCCTCGGCCAGCTCCCGCAGCAGGGTCTCGTCGCCGCGGGCGTAGGCGGCGTTGACGCGGGTGATGAACTCCTCGCGCCGGGCCCGCTCGGTGTCGTCCTGGGCCAGGTCGGGGTGGGCCTTGCGGGCCAGTTCGCGGTAGAGCTTGCGGGCCTCGTCGCTGGGGCGCACCCGCTGTGGGGGCCGCACGGGCTGGTCCGTGAGCATCGCCACGGCCTCCGGGAAGAGCCCCTCCCCGTCCATCCAGCCGTGGAACAGCTCCTCGACGCCGGGCATCGGCAGCACCCGGGCCCGCGCCTCGTCCGCCTTGCGACGGTCCTCGGGGTCGCCGGTGCGGGCCGCCCGGGCCTCGGCGATCTCCGCGTCCAGCTCGTCCAGGCGGGCGTACATCGGGCCGAGCTTCTGGTGGTGCAGCCGGGAGAAGTTCTCGACCTCCACACGGAAGGTCTCGACAGCGATCTCGTACTCGATCAGCGCCTGCTCGGCGGCCCGCACGGCCCGCTCCAGCCGCTCCTCGGGACGCGGCGCACCGTCCTGGGGCATCGCCTCGGCCTCGCCGGCGACACCACCCTGCTCAGCTTCCGGGCTCGTCACCCGACCAGCGTAGGCCACCCCGGCCCGCCTCTCGGACCCACCGACATCGGCACCGAAGCCCCGGCGTCACGACCTGCAATCCGACCTCCGCGCGGCGCAAGCCCGCAGTCGCCCGCCCCACCAGGCGTCACCACCCAGCGAAAACCCGACGGCCGCCACGGACTCCTCGCCCCCTGCGCCCGGGGTCCATGGACGTCCCGTCCCCGATGCCCACCGGCCTCGATGTCACCGGCCCTCACCCCGAACCTCCGGCAGTCCGCATCGCCCCACTCCACCACCAGGGTCCCGGCACACCACGGCCATCGTCCCCTGCCGGCACGCGATCTCATGAGTACAGCCGTCGCCATGCGGCAGCACCTCGTCGAGAATCACCTCGCACAACGCGCTCGCGTCGCACACATCCAGGATGTCCACCTGGAAACGCGAGACACCCGTGTAGAGGACAAGGAGGCTCACGTCGTGCTTGAAGCCGCTGTGCCCGAAGCGGATCTCGTCCTCGTCGGTCCGGGGCACGCCCTGCGGCCTGAGACCCCTCACACACCGCTTGCCGTGGAAGTCGTAGTGCCCCGGATCAGTGGTGAACGCCCCGGTCGAGGTACTTCACCCGGCGCTCCTCACCCGCCGCCCCCCTGCGAGCACTCCCCTCACACCCCCATCTCCGCCGCAACCCTCCCCGCCCGCACCGCAGTCACCAGATCGGCGTGGTCGGCCTCCGTGCGGTCGGCGTAGGCGACGGCGAAGTCGGCGATCGCCTCGTCCAGTTCCTCGCTCTTGCCGCAGTACCCGGCGACCAGGCGCGGGTCGGCGCTGTGGGAGTGGGCGCGGGCCAGGAGCGCGCCGGTCATACGGCCGTAGTCGTCTATCTGGTCGGCGGCGAGCGCCGCCGGGTCGACGCTGCCCTTGCGGTTGCGGAACTGACGTACCTGGAAGGGCCGTCCGTCCGCCGAGGTCCAGCCCAGCAGGATGTCGCTGACCACCTGCATGCTTTTCTGCCCGAGAACCACCCGGCGGCCCTCGTGCTCCACCTGCGGCGCATCGAAGCCCGCGGTCACCAGGTGCGGCACCAGCGCCGAGGGGCGGGCCTCCTTCACCTGGAGGACGAGCGGCTCCCCCCGGTGGTCCAGGAGCAGCACGACGTACGAGCGGGTGCCGACGCTGCCCGTGCCGACGACCCGGAAGGCGACGTCGTGCACCGCATGGCGGGCCAGCAGCGGGAGCCGGTCCTCGGAGAGCGTCGTCACATACTGCTCGAGTGCGGCGGCCACCGCCGCGGCCTCCGCGTCGGGCACCCGACGCAGCACCGGCAGCGCCTCGACGAAGCGGCGCCCGCCGTCTTCGGCCTGCTCCGTCGACTTCGCCGCGAAACGCCCGCTCGTGTTGGCCCGCGCCTTCTCGGAGACCCGCTCCAGGGTGCCGAGCAGGTCGTGGGCGTCGGTGTGGGAGACGAGTTCCTCGTCCGCGATGGCGTTCCACGCGTCCAGCACCGGCAGCTTGGCGAGCAGCCGCATGGTGCGGCGGTAGGCGCCGGTCGCGTCGTAGGCCGCCTTGCGGCACTGGTCCTCGTCGGCGCCGGCCTCCCGGCCCGCGAGCACGAGAGAGGCGGCGAGCCGCTTGAGGTCCCACTCCCAGGGGCCGTGGACGGTCTCGTCGAAGTCGTTGAGGTCGATGACCAGGTCGCCGCGTGCGTCCCCGTACAGGCCGAAGTTGGCGGCATGCGCGTCGCCGCAGATCTGCGCGCGGATCCGGGTCATGGGGGTGCGGGCGAGGTCGTACGCCATGAGGCCGGCGGAGCCGCGCAGGAAGGCGAAGGGCGTGGCCGCCATCCGGCCCGCACGTATCGGGGTGAGCTCGGCGATCCGGCCGCGGTGGGACTCCTCGACCACGTCGGCCGCGGGCGGGCGGGAGCCGTCGAGGTCGAGCGCGGAGTGCGCACTGCGCGGCACCCGCTTGCGCAGCGCCTTGCCCTCGTCCTTGGGTGATCCCTCGGCGGGCCACTCGGCGAAGCCCCGCACCCGCGGAAGCCGCCGTACGCCCGACCCCGCCGCTGCCTCTCCGATTCCGGTCACGCCAACCGCCTCCCCCGCACGCCGATGAACATCAACTCGTGCCGACCGTACAGCCGGTGGGCAAGGCGCGTCAGACCCTGTGGACAACTCCGCACCTGTGGAAAACGCCGCCCGGGACCGTACCGGCGGCCCATGTGATTGTCCTCACCGGGTAACGCGCCTCACACCGGCCGGGACAACGCGAAAGCCCCAGGTCAAAGACCTGGGGCTTTCGGCTGGTGCGCGAGGGGGGAGTTGAACCCCCACGCCCTTGCGGGCACTGGAACCTGAATCCAGCGCGTCTGCCTATTCCGCCACCCGCGCATTGGGTGTGTCCTCCGGCTTCGGCCCTTTGGGCTGGCGCCTTCCGACACCCAGAACATTAGCACGCTGGCCGGGGCGGGTTCACATCCCTTATCCCTGCGCAGCCGCCCACCAGCACGGACGTGCCGTCCGGCCGTCGACCGGCCGCCCCGCGCCCGTCCCGCCACGCGACCTGCGAACCACCGGCACGCCGACGACCCGCCCGCGAAGCCCTCCGCTCCGTATCAACACGTACCGATTCACGTATCAACCTCGTACCGGTCCTGCCCGTCTCCCCCGGAGCAGGGCAGGGTCCACAGCCAGGTGCGGGACACTGGTCTGCGGCCGCCTCTACGATCCTGGGCAGAAGGAGTGCGTGGGAGGAGTTCGAAGGGCAGCTTCGGAGGGAACCTCCGGAGGGAACTTCGTCCAGCGTCGACACCCGTCGACCGGGCCGACAGGGGGAACCAGCTGATTCACCCGCGCGTGGATACGATCAGTAAGCAGTACCAGGCAAGGCAGCGCCCGCCAACCGGGACACTGGACGGAAGCGACATCGGAGGAGGTGCCTCATGGGAGTCCTGAAGAAGTTCGAGCAGCGTCTCGAAGGTCTGGTCAACGGCACCTTTGCCAAGGTGTTCAAGTCCGAGGTCCAGCCCGTGGAGATCGCCGGAGCGCTCCAGCGTGAGTGCGACAACAACGCGACCATCTGGAACCGCGACCGCACGGTCGTCCCCAACGACTTCATCGTGGAGCTGAGCACACCGGACTTCGAGCGGCTCAGCCCCTACTCCGGCCAGCTCGGTGACGAGCTGGCCGGCATGGTGCGCGACTACGCCAAGCAGCAGCGCTACACGTTCATGGGCCCCATCAAGGTCCACCTGGAGAAGGCGGACGACCTCGACACCGGCCTGTACCGGGTGCGCAGCCGTACGCTCGCCTCCTCCAGCAGCCAGCAGGCTCCCGGATCCGCCGCTCCGCCGGCCGGTTCCGCGGGCCGCCCCGGCGGAGGGTACGGCTACCCGCCGGCCGCCGCACCCGCGGGCGCCCCGCCCATGCCTGCCGTACCGCCGCCCGGCGCCGCGCCCTTCGGCCAGCGTCCGGGCGCGGGCGGCCCGGTCGGCGCACCACAGCCCGGCTCACGCACCCGCCACTGGATCGAGATCAACGGCACCCGCCATCAGATCTCCCGCCCGACGCTGGTGCTGGGCCGCAGCACCGAAGCCGACGTGCGGATCGACGACCCCGGCGTCTCCCGCCGGCACTGCGAGATCCGGACCGGAACGCCCTCGACGATCCAGGATCTCGGGTCCACCAACGGCATCGTGGTGGACGGGCAGCACACCACCCGCGCTACGCTCCGCGACGGCTCGCGGATCGTCGTGGGCAGCACCACCATCATTTACCGGCAAGCCGAAGGGTGAAGCGGGGGCAATGTCAGAGCTGACCCTCACGGTCATGCGGCTGGGTTTCCTGGCCGTACTGTGGCTGTTCGTGATCGTGGCCGTGCAGGTCATCCGCAGCGACCTGTTCGGTACGCGCGTCACCCAGCGCGGGTCCAGGCGCGAGGCCGCACGGCCCCAGCAGGCCGCCCGCCAGCAGGCCGCGCCCCCGCAACAGCGGCAGCAGGCCGCCGGCGGCGGCCGCCAGCGCCGCAACGCACCCACCAAACTCGTCGTGTCCGAGGGCACCCTCACCGGCACGACCGTCGCGCTCCAGGGCCAGACCATCACCCTGGGCCGGGCGCACGACAGCACGATCGTGCTGGACGACGACTACGCCTCCAGCCGCCATGCCAGGATCTACCCGGACCGCGACGGCCAGTGGATCGTCGAGGACCTGGGCTCCACCAACGGCACATACCTCGACCGGAGCCGGCTGACGACCCCCACGCCGATTCCGCTGGGCGCGCCGATCCGCATCGGCAAGACAGTCATCGAGCTGCGGAAGTAGTACGACAATGAGCGAGCGGAGCGAGCACGCAGCGGCGGCCCCCACCACGGGCACCGGCGCGCTCCCGACCGGAGGGTGGGCACCGTGCGGATGTACCCGGAGCCGACGGGCGAGGTGCGCATGAGTCTGTCACTGCGCTTTGCCGCCGGATCGCACAAAGGCATGATCCGCGAGGGCAACGAGGACTCCGGATACGCCGGTCCGCGCCTGCTCGCGATCGCCGACGGCATGGGCGGCGCCGCCGCCGGCGAGGTCGCCTCCTCCGAGGCCATCTCCACCATCGTCGCCCTCGACGACGACGTGCCGGGCTCCGACATCCTCACCTCCCTCGGCACCGCCGTACAGCGCGCCAACGACCAGCTGCGCTCCATGGTCGAGGAGGACCCCCAGCTCGAGGGCATGGGCACCACGCTCACCGCCCTGCTGTGGACCGGCCAACGCCTCGGCCTCGTCCACGTCGGCGACTCCCGCGCCTATCTGCTGCGCGACGGCGTCCTCACCCAGATCACCCAGGACCACACCTGGGTGCAGCGCCTCGTCGACGAGGGCCGCATCACCGAGGAAGAGGCCACCACCCACCCCCAACGCTCCCTGCTGATGCGGGCGTTGGGCAGCGGCGAGCACGTCGAGCCGGACCTGTCCATCCGTGAGGTCCGCGCCGGCGACCGCTACCTGATCTGCTCCGACGGCCTGTCCGGCGTCGTCTCCCACCAGACGCTCGAGGACACCCTCGCCAGCTACCAGGGCCCGCAGGAGACCGTGCAGGAGCTGATCCAGCTCGCGCTGCGCGGCGGCGGCCCCGACAACATCACCGTCATCGTCGCCGACGTACTGGACCTGGACACCGGGGACACCCTCGCCGGGCAGCTCTCCGACACCCCGGTCGTGGTCGGCGCGGTCGCCGAGAACCAGAACCACCTGCACGACCCCGGCTTCATGGAGACCCCCGCGGGCCGCGCCTCCGGCCTCGGCCGCCAGGGCCACGGACACGGCGGAGGCGGCGAGTTCGGCCCGCCCGGCTCCGGCGACACCACCGGCTACATCCCCGCCGGCAGCTTCGGCGACTACACCGACGACGACTTCGTCAAACCCCGCGCGGGCCGCAAGTGGGCGAAGAGATCCTTCTACATCGTCCTCGCCCTCGCCGTCGTCGGCGGCGGCCTGTACGGCGGCTGGCGCTGGACCCAGACCCAGTACTACGTCGGCACCAAGGACGAGCACGTCGCGCTGTACCGGGGCATCAGCCAGGACCTGGCGTGGGTCTCCCTCTCCAAAGTGGAGAAGGACCACCCCGAGATCGAACTCAAGTACCTGCCTCCGTACCAGCAGAAGCAGGTCAGGTCCACGATCGCCGAAGGCAGCCTGCCCGGCGCCCAGTCGAAGGTCAACGAGCTTTCCGTGCAGGCCTCCGCATGCAAGAAGGAATCCGAGCGTCAGGCGGCCGAGAGCAAGAAGAACTCGAAGACCGGCACGGGCCAGGCGGGCGGCACCACGGGAACCAGCAAGACCTCCGCCACGTCCAAGGCATCACCGAGCCCCTCGACCTCACCGACCCCGTCCACATCAGCGACCGCACCCACCCCCAGCCCCGGCCCCACTCTCTCGGAGGATGAGCAGAAGGTCGTCTCGCTGTGCGGTAAGCAGTAGGCAAGCCGTGAGAGGCCCTGTCACACGATGAGCAGTACTACCAACACACCGACGCACCATACGTCCACGATCGGCGCGATCGGCGCACCGAGCCGGCGCAACACCGAGCTCGCGCTCCTGCTGTTCGCCGTCCTCATCCCGGTCTTCGCCTACGCCAACGTGGGCCTGGCCATCGACGACAAGGTGCCGGCCGGTCTGCTGAGCTACGGCCTCGGGCTCGGCCTGCTGGCAGGCGTCGGCCACCTCGCCGTACGGAAGTTCGCCCCGTACGCCGACCCGCTGCTGCTTCCCCTGGCCACGCTGCTCAACGGACTCGGGCTCGTCGTCATCTGGCGCCTCGACCAGTCCAAGCTGCTGCAGTCCATCAAGCAGGCCGGCAGTGCGGCGCCCCGCCAGCTGCTGTACACGGCAATGGGCATCGGGCTGTTCATCGTGGTGCTGATCTTCCTCAAGGACCACCGCGTCCTGCAGCGCTACACCTACATCTCCATGGTCGGTGCGCTGGTCCTGCTGCTGCTCCCGCTGGTCCCGGGCCTGGGCGCCAACATCTACGGCGCCAAGATCTGGATCTCGGTCGCCGGATTCTCCATCCAGCCCGGTGAGTTCGCGAAGATCGTGCTGGCGATCTTCTTCGCCGGCTACCTGATGGTGAAGAGGGACGCCCTCGCGCTCGCCAGCCGCCGCGTCATGGGCCTGTACCTGCCGCGCGGCCGCGACCTCGGCCCGATCCTCGCCGTCTGGGCGATGTCGATCCTCATCCTGGTCTTCGAGACCGACCTCGGAACGTCACTGCTGTTCTTCGGAATGTTCGTCATCATGCTGTACGTCGCCACCGAGCGGACCAGCTGGATCGTCTTCGGTCTGCTGATGTCCGCGGCTGGTGCCGTCGGCGTGGCGAGCATCGAACCGCACGTGAAGATGCGCGTCCAGGCCTGGCTCGACCCGATGAAGGAATACACGCTCAGCCAGGCGGGCGTGGGCGGCCACTCCGAGCAGTCGATGCAGGCGCTGTGGGCGTTCGGCTCCGGCGGTACGCTCGGCACCGGCCTCGGCCAGGGCCACTCCGACCTGATCCGGTTCGCCGCCAACTCCGACTTCATCCTCGCCACCTTCGGCGAGGAGCTGGGCCTGGCCGGCATCATGGCGTTCCTGCTGCTCTACGGCCTGATCGTGGAGCGTGGCGTGCGCACCGCGCTCGCCGCCCGCGACCCGTTCGGCAAGCTGCTCGCCATCGGCCTGTCCGGTGCCTTCGCGCTCCAGGTGTTCGTCGTCGCCGGCGGCGTCATGGGCCTGATCCCGCTGACCGGTATGACGATGCCGTTCGTGGCGTACGGCGGTTCCTCCGTGATCGCCAACTGGGCACTGATCGGCATCCTCATCCGTATCAGCGACACCGCCCGCCGCCCGGCGCCCGCGCCCGCCGGCAACCCCGACGCCGAGATGACCCAGGTGGTCCGCCCGTCATGAACAAGCCCCTGCGCCGGATCGCGATCTTCTGCGGCCTGCTGGTCCTCGCCCTGCTCGTCCGCGACAACTGGCTGCAGTACGTCAAGGCCGACAGCCTCAGGACCGACCCGAAGAACCGCCGCGTCACCATCGCCCGCTACTCGACCCCGCGCGGCGACGTCGTCGTCGACGGCAACCCGATCACCGGCTCCACCAAGACGAGCAAGAGCGGGCTCAACGACCTCGAGTACAAACGCACCTACAAGGACGGTGCGATGTGGTCGCCCGTCACCGGGTACGCCTCGCAGGCCTTCGGTGCCAGCCAGCTGGAGTCCATCGACGACGGCATCCTCACCGGCACCGACGACCGGCTCTTCTTCCGCAACACCCTCGACATGATCACGGGCAAGTCGAAGGCGGGCGGCAACGTCGTCACCACCCTCAACGCCGCCGCGCAGAAGGCCGCCTACAACGGGCTGAAGTCCCAGGGCGGCAAGGGCGCCGCCGTCGCCCTCGACCCGTCCACCGGGAAGATCCTGGCGCTGGCCTCCTACCCGTCGTACGACCCCTCGTCGTTCGCCGGGAACTCCACGTCGACGGACTCCAAGAACTGGACCGCGCTCCAGAAGAAGAACAACCCCTCGGACCCGATGCTCAACCGGGCGCTGCGCGAGACCTACCCGCCGGGCTCGACCTTCAAGGTGGTCACGGCAGCGGCGGCGCTGGAGAACGGGCTGTACACGTCCGCGGACGAGAGCACGAACTCACCGCTGCCCTACATCATGAAGGGCACGACGACCGAGCTGAAGAACGAGGGCAACATCCCCTGCAAGAACGCCCCGATGCGGGTCGCCCTGAAGGTGTCCTGCAACACCGTGTTCGGCAAGATCGGCGCCGACCTCGGCAACGCCAAGATGCTCGCCGAGGCGAAGAAGTTCGGCTTCGACGCCGAGCAGTTCACCCCGGTCCGCTCCAGCGCCTCGGTCTTCTCCGACAACATGAACTCCTCGCAGACCGCGCTGTCCTCGATCGGCCAGTTCAACACTGCGGCCACCCCGCTGCAGATGGCCATGGTCGCCTCCGCGGTCGCCAACAACGGCAAGCTGATGAAGCCGTACATGGTCGACAAGCTGCAGTCGTCCAACCTCGACACCATCGCGCAGACCGACCCGCAGGAGCTCAGCCAGCCCCTGTCGGCGAAGAACGCGCAGATCCTGCAGTCGATGATGGAGACGGTCGTCAAGGACGGCACCGGCCAGAAGGCCCAGATCGGCGGCGGCGTCACCGTCGGCGGCAAGACCGGTACCGCCCAGCACGGCGTCGAGAACAGCGCGAACCCGTACGCCTGGTTCATCTCCTACGCCAAACTCCCCGACGGCAGCTCGCCGGTCGCCGTGGCCGTGGTCATCGAGGACGAGAACGCCAACCGTGACGACATCTCCGGCGGCGGCCTCGCCGCCCCGATCGCGAAGAGCGTGATGGAGGCGGTCATCAACTCCAAGAAGTGACCCCGCTCACGTCCCCTTCACATCGGTACACGTTGCGATACCGGTCCTGTATCGGGTGACGCACTTAGCCAGGTCACACAAAGCTAGCCGGGTACGGTAGGCCCGGACGGCAGCCTCCGACCGCACACACGTGTGAGTCGGGACCGACGGAGAGGGCTGGTAGGAGCTATGGAAGAGCCGCGTCGCCTCGGCGGCCGGTACGAACTGGGCCAGGTGCTCGGTCGTGGTGGCATGGCGGAGGTCTACCTCGCGCATGACACCCGCCTCGGGCGCCAGGTGGCGGTGAAGACACTGCGCGCGGACCTCGCACGCGACCCTTCCTTCCAGGCCCGGTTCCGCCGGGAGGCCCAGTCGGCCGCCTCGCTCAACCATCCCGCGATCGTCGCGGTCTACGACACGGGCGAGGACTACATCGACGGGGTCTCGATCCCGTACATCGTGATGGAGTACGTGGACGGCTCCACGCTCCGCGAACTCCTCCACTCCGGCCGCAAGCTCCTGCCCGAGCGCGCGATGGAAATGACCATCGGCATCCTCCAGGGCCTGGAGTACGCCCACCGCAGCGGCATCGTCCACCGCGACATCAAACCGGCCAACGTCATGCTGACGCGCAACGGCCAGGTCAAGGTCATGGACTTCGGCATCGCCCGCGCCATGGGCGACTCCGGCATGACCATGACGCAGACGGCCGCAGTCATCGGCACCGCGCAGTACCTGTCACCGGAGCAGGCGAAGGGCGAGCAGGTCGACGCCCGCTCCGACCTGTACTCGACCGGCTGCCTCCTCTACGAGCTCCTGACGGTACGCCCGCCCTTCGTCGGCGACTCCCCGGTCGCCGTCGCGTACCAGCACGTACGCGAGGAAGCCCAGCCGCCCTCCGTCTTCGACCCCGAGATCACGCCCGAAATGGACGCCATCGTCCTCAGGGCCCTGGTCAAGGACCCGAACTACCGCTACCAGTCCGCCGACGAGATGCGCGCCGACATCGAGGCCTGCCTCGACGGCCAGCCCGTCGCGGCCACCGCGGCCATGGGATCCGTCGGCTACGGCGGCTACCCCGAAGACCAGCCGACCACGGCCCTGCGCGCCACGGACGCCGGCGCCACGTCGATGCTGCCGCCCATGAACCCGGACGACGGCGGCTACGGCTACGACGACCGCTCCCGCCGCCGCCAGCCTCAGAAGAAGTCCAACACGTCGACGATCCTGCTTGTCGTGGCGGGCATCCTCGTCCTGGTCGGCGCGATCCTGATCGGGAAGTACGCGTTCAGCGGGAACGGTGGCGTCGGCAACGACAAGGTGGACGTGCCCAACCTCGTCAGCCTGAGCCAGAGCGACGCCGAGAACCAGCTGAACAACATCGGCCTCAAGGTCGGCACGGTCAAGAAACAGCCCTGCGACAACCAGAGCAAGGGCAATGTCTGCTCGCAGGACCCGGGCAAGGGCACCAGCCTCAAGAAGGGGGACCCGGTCAACCTCGTGGTGTCTACGGGCGCTCCGAAGGTGGCCGTACCGGACGTCACGCGCCTGCAGTTCGACCAGGCGAAGTCCAAGCTCGAGGACAAGGGCTTCGTGGTCGATCAGAAGACCCAGGAGTCCGACCAGACCCCAGGTCTCGTCCTCTCCCAGAACCCGACGGGCGGCACGGAGAAGGAGAAGGGCACCACGATCACCCTCACCGTGGCCAAGGCTGCGGCGACGGTCCCCGTGCCCAACGTCGCCGGCCAGAGCTGCGACGACGCCAAGTCCGCGCTGCAGGCCGTCGGCCTCACCGGCAACTGTGTGAACACGCCCACCACCGACGACACCCAGGTCAACAAGGTCATCTCGACCAACCCGACGATCGGCACCCAGGTCAAGAAGAACACCGCGGTGCAGATCAACATCGGCCAGAAGCAGAACAACCAGGTCCAGGTGCCGAACATCCAGGGCCAGAAGCTGAAGGACGTCAAGAACGCCCTTCAGCAGGTGGGTCTCCAGGTCGGCAACATCAACGGCTCCCAGGACGACAACGCCATCGTCATCGGCTCGGACCCGACCCCGGGCAGCACGGTCAACCAGGGCACGCCGGTCAACCTGCAGACCTTCGGCGGCGGCGGGAACAACGGCGGGAACAACGGCGGCACCAACCTCTTCGGAGGTACTACCGGCTGACCCACCCCACCCCCATCGATGGGCCCCCTGCCGTACTCACCGGCAGGGGGCCATCTGCTGTCTGCCGCCCGAGCAGGGGGCGGTAGGCCGCGTACAACGTTTGTTCCTGTGTCGATCGTGTCTTCATATGTGCCTACTCGTTGATCGGATGGGGTGGGGTCTCGGAGCTCTGCCCTGGCCATACGGCCACACCGCGAGCGGAAGGGCAGAACGTGATCAACGAATCGGCGCTACTGGAGTCCAAGTCCCTGCGCGACAGCGTCCTGGAGCGCACGGACGTACTCGACAGAGTCAAGGCGCTGTCGCTGCTGCCGGACGGGATGCATGTGACGACCGCGATGGTGGCGGCGTACTTCCAAGTCCGCGTCAAAGCCATCCGCTCTCTGGTGATCGACCACAGGCCGGAACTGGAGGCCAACGGCTACCACGTTTTGGCAGGTTCAGAACTGAGCGCCTTCAAGGCGCTCAGTGGGATTCAGTCGCGCACCGCATCCCTCGCGCTCTTCTCCCGCCGAGCCGTCCTCAACATCGCCATGCTCCTCCGGGACAGCGAAGTCGCACGTCACGTGCGTGTGTACCTCCTGGACATGGAGTACCTGGCGCGCACCCAGCCTGTGGACAACTCCGTCCACAGCGACGTCGTCTCCCTCGACGACCGCATCGACCAACGCATCACCCACATCCTCGGCAAGACGGTCGTACCGATGTTCAACGCCTTGATCGAAACCTCGGGCGAGCACCGCAAGGAGCTGATCGCCCTGCGGGCCGGAGTCCAGCGCATCGAGCGACGGCTCCACCAGCACCACGCCCGGCTGCAACGGCTCGAAGGAGTACGAGACGATCGTCCCGCCGTCGGGATCATGGCTGCCATGGACGCCATGAACGGCAAGACGTTCGAGCGCCACATCGCCAAACTGCTCATCCGCGACGGATGCACCGACGTCGTCGTGCAGGGCGGTCACGGAGACCGCGGCGTCGACGTCATCGGGCTCACAGCCGACGGGCGACGTCTCGTCGTCCAGTGCAAGAGGCACGCGCCCTACCAGACCATCAGCAGCCCGGACATCCAGAAGTTCATCGGGTCGGCGAAGGTTCTCTACAGCGCGGAAGTGGCGCTGTTCGTGGCAACGTGCCCCTTCACCCCAGACGCCCTACAGCTCGCCGCCGAGACCGGGATCACCCCCGTACACCGCGGAATGCTGGAGGAGTGGGCCGCCGGTGAGCCGTTGAAGATCCTGGAGTAGGCGCCACCTGATCGAAAGAGGCCCGAAGCCGCAAAGGGTAGTTGCGGCTTCGGGCCTCGGCCATCAGGCGACCGGCTTCCTCCAAGGAAGTCAGTCGGATCAGCGCAGTTCCTCCGGCGGCGTCCTCTTGCTGTCCACCTTGTCCACCCGCACCAGCTCGCCCCACACCACATACCGATACAGGCTGGTGTACACCGGCGTGCAAGTCGTCAGGGTGATGTAGTGCCCGGCCGTCTTCTTCCCCGACTCCTTCGGGATCTGAGAGATGACCTTCACGTTGTACTTCGAGGTCTCGTCGAGGATGTCGTAGACCTTGTAGATGTACCACTTGTCCCGGGTCTCGAAGACGATCGCGTCGCCGACCTTCAGCTTGTCGATGTTGTGGAACTTCGCGCCATGGCCGTCCCGGTGGGCGGCCAGCGTGAAGTTGCCCTTCTTGCCACTGGTCGGCAGCGTCGCCTTGATCGGGTCCGTGTAGTAGCCGGCCACGCCGTCGTTGAGGACCTCCGTCGACGTGCCCTTCTCCACCAGGACCTCGCCGTTCTTCATGGCGGGGACATGCAGGAAGCCGATGCCGTTCTTGGTGTCCAGCGCACCGGGGCCCGTGGCCCCGCCCTCGTGGGCCCATGTGTCGCGGACCTTCTCGCCCTGCTTGTCCGCCGCCCGGTCGGCTATGACGTTCGTCCACCAGAGCGAGTAGACGACGAACAGGCCCAGCACCAGGCCCGCCGTGATGAGGAGTTCACCGAAGACGCTCACCGCCGCCGCAATACGGCCCGTGCCGCGGCGGCGGGCCGGTGGCGCCGCGGGCGCGTCCGTGTCCTCTTGAGTGTCGTCGGTGGTCGCTGCCACGTTCATGTGTCCCTATTCGACGAGCGCATCCGGCTTGCCCTTGCTGCGCGGCCGTTCCTCGACCATCTTGCCCCAGACGATCAACCGGTACTTGCTGGTGAACTCCGGAGTACAGGTCGTCAGCGTGATGTACCGGCCGGGCTTGGTGAAACCCGACTGGGGCGGCACGGGACTGATCACGCTCGTATTGCTCGGCGACGTCACCGGCAGCGTCGACGTCACCTTGTAGACGAAGTACTTGTCCTGCGTCTCGACGACGACCTCGTCGCCCTTCTTCAGCTTGTTGATGTACCGGAAAGGCTCGCCGTGCGTATTGCGGTGACCCGCAAGCGCGAAGTTGCCGGTCTTCGCGTCGGGCATCGCCGTCTTCAGCCGGCCCTCGCTGTAGTGCCCGACCATGCCCTTGTCCAGCACCTGCTTGTTGCTGACGCCCTGGGCGATCGGCACGACCACGTCCAGCTCGGGGATGTGGAGGATCGCGAAACCCTGGCCCGGCTCGAACTCGCCCGGCGCGCGCTTGCCGCTCGCCCAGTCGTTCTGCAGGGTGCTGGTCTCCTTGTCCGCCGCCTCATGCGCCCGCACGTTCGTCCACCACAGCTGGTAGGTGACGAACAGCAGCATCAGCACGCCGGTGGTGATGAACACCTCACCGATCGCCCGGCTCGCGACGACGCCCGGACTGGGCTTGCGTGCGCGGGCCTGCCGACGTGCCTCCACCCGCGAAAGCGGAGCCTTGGAAGCATCGGCGGAGACCTCCTCGGCGTCTTCCGCGACCTCCGAAGTCGTACGAGCGCCCCCATGACGCCCATGACGGCGCTTGGCAGCCTTTCTACGGGCCGCTCGGCCGCCCGGAGTGGTTCCAGTGGCAGGCGTGGTTGTTGAGGCGTCAGAGGGCGATATGGAACCGCTCGACGGCGGCTCCGGTATCCGCAGAGCCACCGTCTCCTCGTCCACAGGCGGAAGATACGGCTCCGCCCCCTCCACCGACGGCGTTACGTACGGCTCCTCCACAGGCACCGTGTACGGCTCCCCCGCGGCCGCCGCATACCCCCCGTGCCGCCCCTGCTGCCCCGGCGACTCACCGTTCCACTGGTCGAACGAACCGGACGCCTCGAACGCACCGGACGCCTCGTACCCCTCGAACGAGGCGTACCCCTCGTACGGCTCCTGCCCGTACGAGGCGGCGGACTCACGCTCGGGGCGCAGCGCGGTCACGCCGTGGCCCTGCCCACCACCGGGGCGAGCCCCGCCGACCTCGCCACGGCACCCTGGTCGCCGCACTCCACCAGCCAGTTGGCCAGCATCCGGTGGCCGTGCTCCGTCAGCACCGACTCCGGGTGGAACTGCACACCCTCGACCGGGAGTTCACGGTGCCTGAGCCCCATGATGATCCCGTCGTGCGTCCGCGCGGTCACCTCCAGCTCGGCCGGCACCGTCTCCGGCTCCGCGGCCAGCGAGTGGTAGCGCGTCGCAGTGAACGGCGAGGGCAGCCCGGCGAAGACGCCCCTGCCCTCGTGCTCGACCAGCGAGGTCTTGCCGTGCAGCAACTCGGGCGCACGGTCCACCACACCGCCGTACGCCACCTGCATCGACTGCATGCCCAGGCAGACACCGAACACCGGGACCCCGGTCGCCGCACAGTGCCGCACCATCTCGATGCAGACGCCCGCCTCCTCCGGCGTCCCCGGACCCGGCGACAGCAGCACACCGTCGAAGCCGTCCTGGGCATGCGCCGTCGACACCTCGTCGTTGCGCAGCACCTCGCACTCGGCGCCCAGCTGGTACAGGTACTGCACCAGGTTGAAGACGAAGCTGTCGTAGTTGTCGACGACGAGAATCCGCGCACTCACTGGTTGTCCACCGTCACATCGTTGAAGGGCAGCAGCGGTTCGGCCCACGGGAAGACGTACTGGAACAGGACATAGACCACGGCCAGGACCAGCAGGAGTGAGATCAGCGCCTTCACCCACGCGTTGCCCGGCAGATGCCTCCAGATCCAGCCGTACATGCCGTCCCTTCCGTTCCACCACGGCATCAGACTCACGCCGTACCCGCACCAGACTAACGGCGCAGCGCCTCTGGTTTCCCGGCCTCCACAGGCTGTGTGGAATCCAGGTGCCCCCACACGATCAGCCGATGGCTGTGCCCCCACTCCGGATCGCACGTGGTGAGCGTCAGATAACGGCCCTCACGCGTGTACCCCGACTTACGTGGCACAGGATCGATCACCTCAACGTCCGTCGGAACAGTTTTGTAGGGCCCTTTGTCGATCCGATACGTGAACCAGGTGGTCCCGTCCGTCAGCACCACCGCGTCACCCGGCCTCAGCTCGGGGAAGTCCACGAACGGATCTCCGTACGTCCGCCGATGCCCCGCCACCGCGAAGTTGCCCACCTGCCCCAGCTGCGCGGTGTTCGCGTAGTGCCCGAGCCCCTCCTTCAGCGTGCTCACCGCAGTGTCCTCGAGCACCGGCTTGTTCCACGTGAAACCAAGCCGCGGTATGTACATGATCGCGAAGGGCTTGCCCCCGACATACGGCGCCGGCTTCCTGGGAGCCGCCGCAGTACCGGCACTCGCCGCAGGACGCGCCGTCTGCTTCGCCCACTGGTGGTGCAGCACATCGATCTGGTGATTCATCGCACCGTCCGCCCGCACACCGGTCCAGAACAGCACATAGACGACGAATAACACGATCAGGCTGCCCACGGTGATACAGAGCTCACTGACGGTCCTGACGACGACGCGCACCGGCAGCTCCCGAAACGGCTCAGTTCACTCCACGGGCTGGGCGTAGTGCAGATCCACTGTGCCCGAGTAGCCGGGCAGAGTCACCGTCCCGTCGTGGGTCACTTTCCAGCCGAGGCCGTACACATTCACGTAGACCATGTAGTTCTGGATCGCCGTGGAATCCGACAGCGCCCTGTTCAGCTTGTCGGGATCCCCGATCGCCGTGATCTTGTACGGCGGCGAGTAGACGCGGCCCTGAAGGATCAGGGTGTTGCCCACACAACGCACGGCACTGGTGGAGATCAGCCGCTGGTCCATCACCTTGATGCCCTTGGCGCCGCCCTGCCACAGCGCGTTCACCACGGCCTGCAGATCCTGCTGGTGGATCACCAGGTAGTCCGGCTGCGGCTCGGGATAGCCGGGGAGCTTCGCGGTGGCGTCCGGCGGGGCGTCGTTGAGCG
Organism: Streptomyces sp. NPDC051172; assembly: GCF_040682555.1. Lineage (NCBI taxonomy): Bacteria > Bacillati > Actinomycetota > Actinomycetes > Kitasatosporales > Streptomycetaceae > Streptomyces > Streptomyces sp. NPDC051172. Next base: position 23,402 of record NZ_JBFBBE010000013.1, on the reverse strand, counting down.
TGACGGTGATCGCCTCACCCTCCAGCTTCTGCGTGCCCGCACGATCCTCCAAGCCCGCGAGCTTCTCGTCCTGCGCCTTGGTGCTGCCGTCGTCACGCTCGGCGAAGGACTCGACCTCCCGGCGCAAAGATCCGTTGGAATCGTCCAGTTCGCCGTTCTTGCGGCTGCGCTCCTGGATCAGGTCGGAAAGCTTCAGCAATGACGTGTCCGTGCGGATATTGGTGCCCTTGGCCGTATTGAAACTTGTGAAGAAAATGAGCCCCGCGAGGGCGAAGACGGCCACCGTGAGCACCCGCACCGGCCGGAAACGGCGTCCGCGGGCAGGACTGGATCCGTCCTGGGGGGAGTCGGCAGAATTGCTCAACGTACCCTTATCTCCTTCGGCGCCGCGGAAGCACTACGCTAACGGACGCCCGGGGGAGCGCTAAGAGTCCCCTTGTACGCTGCTCCGGAGCCAGCCACAGTTCCCTGCGCGGCCACGCAGCGCATCGACAGGAGAGACCCTCGTGCCGAAGTCACGTATCCGCAAGAAGGCCGACTACACGCCGCCGCCGGCGAAGCAGGCGACCAGCATCAAGCTGAACAGCCGCGCCTGGGTCGCACCCGTCATGCTGGCCATGTTCATCATCGGCCTGGCCTGGATCGTCGTCTTCTATGTGACCGACGGCTCCCTGCCCATCGATGCGCTGGACAACTGGAACATCGTGGTGGGCTTCGGCTTCATCGCCGCCGGATTCGGCGTCTCCACGCAGTGGAAGTAACGGCCACCTCACGGTGAACATAGCCCTGCCCAGGGCTATCCGCTGAGTTATCCACAGCCTGTAGAAAAATCCACAGCTCCTGGGGAAAAGAAACGACCATCTGTGGATAACCAGTGGGCCGTTGACGCCGATACGACCATCCCACCCAGCTTCGCAAACCTGTTCGCCCCCTGCCTGACCTGCGAAAACACTGGTCGGTGACAGGGGGCACAGCTGTTCCCGCACACTATGCACAAGACTGGCAACCCGCTGTGGACAAGTGGGCACGTCAGGTGAGCTGAGCCGTCCTGAGCAGGGTCAGGACCACTACGACGACCAGGACCAGGGCGCAGGTGCCGTACTGGACGAGGGCGCGGTGTTCGCGTGGGGCGTGGACCATGGCGTAGCCGGTGATGACGCCGGCGACGAGGCCGCCGATGTGGGCCTGCCAGGCGATGTTGCTCCAGCCGAAGGTGAAGATCAGGTTGATCACCAGCAGGGCGATGATCGGCCGCATGTCGTAGTTGAGGCGGCGCATGAGGACGGCGGTGGCGCCGAAGAGGCCGAAGATTGCGCCGGAGGCGCCGAGGGAGGCTTCGGTCGGTGAGGCCAGCAGGTAGGTGAGGGCGCTGCCGGCGAGGCCGGAGACGAAGTAGAGGGAGAGGTAGCGGGCGCGGCCGAGGGCGGCTTCGAGGGGGCCGCCGAGCCACCAGAGGCTGAGCATGTTGAAGGCGATGTGCCAGAGCTGCTGGTGCGTGAACATTGCGGTGACCAGGCGGTACCACTCGCCGTCGGCGACGCCCTGGGTGGCTTTGAAGGGTGCCGGGGGCCATTCGCCGATGAGGACGAGGTGGTCGAGGAGCGAGCTCTGGACGTGGACGGCGATGAACACCGCCACGTTGATCCCGATGAGGATCTTGGTGAGGAGGCGGGGGTCGGTCGTGACGGTGCCGCCGGCGATGGTGCGGGGGCGGGTGGCGGCCGGGGGGTGTCCGGTGCCGGAGTCGCCGCGGGCGCATTCGGGGCATTGGAAGCCGACGGAGGCGTTGACCATGCATTCGGGGCAGATGGGGCGTTCGCAGCGGGTGCAGCGGATGCCGGTCTCGCGGTCGGGGTGGCGGTAGCAGCCGGGCAGGCTCTGGGCGTGCTGGGGTCCCTGGTCGTCCGGGCCTTGTGGGCTGCCTGGCGCCTGGTCCATGAGGTCCCCTAGGTCGTCGTTCGGGTGCTGTGCACAAATGCACCGCCCCGCCCATCTTTACGGATGGGCGGGGCGTTTGGTTCCTGCTGTGCGGGGACTCGACCTTGCGGGTGGGGTCCTCGTTGGTCTCAGCCCTCGCGGGTTTCGACGACGACTGACTCGATGACGACGTCGTTGACCGGGCGGTCGGTGCGGGGGTTGGTCTGGGTGGTGGCGATGGCGTCGATCACCTTCTGGCTGGCGGGGTCGGTGACCTCGCCGAAGATGGTGTGCTTGCGGTTCAGCCACGTCGTGGGGGCGACGGTGATGAAGAACTGGGAGCCGTTGGTGCCCGGGCCGGCGTTGGCCATGGCGAGCAGGTAGGGCTTGTTGAAGGAGAGGTCGGGGTGGAATTCGTCCTCGAACTGGTAGCCGGGCCCACCGGTGCCGTTGCCCAGCGGGTCTCCGCCCTGGATCATGAATCCGCTGATCACCCGGTGGAAGACCGTGCCGTCGTAGAGCTTGTCCGTGGACTTCTGGCCGGTGGCGGGGTTGGTCCACTCACGCTCGCCGGTGGCGAGTTCGACGAAGTTCCGGACCGTCTTGGGCGCGTGGTTCGGCAGCAGCCGGACCTCGATGTCGCCGTTGTTGGTCTTCAGGGTGGCGTAAAGCTGCTCGGCCACGATCTGCCTTCCGTTGTCTTCCTGTGACTCCCTGATCCTCGCACGGTCTGCGTCGTGCGTCGCCCGGCGCCCGTCTGTGGGGGCTTGTCGGGGGGTGTTGCTTGCAGAAAACCGGTCGAGTGTGTCCGGGCCGGGGGCGCTCGGCGGCGATCCGTGGCATTGTCGACGACAAGCACCTGTTGCCCCGTATTCATCCTCTATTGGACTTGATCGGCTCTTGATCGGCTCTTGCTGGAGATGGTCCTGAGTCGGTGTGCATGACCCGGATGCCCGCCCTCACATGCCCCGGTGTCTGTTGACAGGCATGATCCGTAAAAGGGTGGAAAGTCGAAATACCGTACGCCACCGAGGAGGAGGAACCCGTGACCCGCATCGACAGCGTGCGCGCCGCGACCGGTTCGGCGAAGGACAGCGTGCTGCACGCCGCGGAAGTGGTGGCGCCCTACGCCGACACGGCCAAGGACAGGGCCGCACACTACGCACACGAGGCACGCGTACGGCTCGCGCCGAAGGTGTCCCAAGCCGCGGATCAGGCCCGCGTCCAGTACGGCGCGCATGTCGCGCCGCGTCTGGAGCAGGCCCGTACGCATGTGCCGCCGAAGGTCGACCACGCCGCCCATGAGGCTGCCGTCCGCACCCGACAGGCGGCCCGGCAGGCCGCCGACTATTCCCGGCCGAAGCTGGAGCAGGCGGTGGCCGTGGCCGGGCCTGTCAGGGACGAGGCCGCCGCGCGCGGTGCTGCCGCATTGGCTGCGCTGCGCGGTCAGGTCTCACCGAAGGAGATTCAGAAGCTGGTTCGTCGGCATGAGCGTCGGGCGAGGGCCGGGCGTGCCGCGAAGGTGTTGCTGGTGCTCGGTACTCTCGCGGGCGGTGCTTTTGCTGCCTGGAAGTGGTGGGACAAGCAGGCCAACCCTGACTGGCTGGTCGAGCCGCCTGCTGCGACGGAGGTTCCGCAGTCGAGCCGGTTGTCGTCGGTGGACGGCAGCGGTCAGTCGTTGCTCGACCCTGAGGTGCAGGCCAAGGAGGCCGAGGAGGAGGCCGCTCAGCGCGACGACGACCGGTGATGTGCTGTGGGCTGAACTATGGCGTGGGGCGGGAGACTTGAGGGTCTTCCGCCCCACGGCTGTGTTTCACGTGAAACACGTCTGGCGGCGTGGTCACCTCGCGGGCGGCGTCCGCGGTGTCAGCGCCTTTCGGTACCACGGGGCTGCCTCGCTCAGCCTGGTCCGGTGTCCGGGTCCGGGGGTGCAGTCGGCGCGGGACCAGAGCGGGGAGCGGTACCAGCGGTCCTCTGCGAGCAGCGCGGCTTGGTGTGCGCTGACTCTTCCCGGTGTCGTGTGCAGGCGGGTCAGGTAGTCGTCGAGGGGAAGGCCGTCCTGGGGGACTGTGAGGTCGAGCGTTTCGCCGAGCAGGGCGACGAACTCGCGCAGTGTCGGTACGTGGGGATGGGCGGCGTGGTGCACGGTGCCGGGTGGGGTGTGCTCGGGTGTGCGGGCGAGGGTGGCCAGCAGTCGGGCCAGGTCGTCGATCGCCACGAGTGACAGGCGGGCCCGGCCGTTTTCCGGCAACGCCGGTACGCGCTGCAGGAGTTCGGTGACGGCGGGGACGAACCATCTGTCGCCGGCGCCGTAGACGAGTGGTGGTCTGAGTACGGTGCCGCCGGCGGCGAGTACGGCTTGCTCGGCCTGTAGCCGGGTGCGGCTGGTGGCGGAGGCGGGGTCGGGAGTGCGTTGGTGTTCGGTGAGGTCGCGGTGTGGTCCGGTGCCGTAGACGGCGGTGGTGCTCACCAGGAGGGTGCGGTGGACGTGGGCGCGTTCCGCCTCGGCGAGCAGGGCGTGGGTGCCGTCTACGTTGACGGCCCGGCATGTGTCTTCGTCGGCGCCGATGTGTGAGGCGCAGTGGAGCACGGTGTGTATGCCGTGGCAGATGTCCCGCAGGGAGGCCGGGTCGGTGAGGTCTCCCGTGAGGTACTCGACGCCGGGCACCGCGCCGGAGGCCTCCGGTATGCGTCTGACCAGTGCCTTCACCTCGCCGGGCTCGGGTGGCCGGTCTGCGGTCAGGGCCCGCAGGGCGGCCGAGCCGATGAACCCGGTGCCGCCCACGACAAGGATCTTGTCCATGCCCAGATGGAACGCCGTCGGCTGCTTGCCCCGCAAGCGGCGGACGGAGTGGCGCCGGAAACCAGACCGCTCGGCCTCTTTTTCCTGGGGAGGCTATGGCGTGAGTCACGTGGTGCGTACCACCGCCGCTTCGGCATGGGCCGCTGAGGAAGGCGCCGCTCCTTGTGCTTCCACCGGCGGAAAGGCCACGGAAACAGACCGCGTGGTTGGGTAGGGTGGGTGCAGCAGGCACGCCCCGGAGGGAAAGCAATGGCCAAGCAGGCTCGCGCGGTGCAGACCCGGCGCTCGATCGTGGAAGCCGCAGCGAGTGTGTTCGCCGAGTACGGCTACGAACGCGCGGCCACCTCGGAGATCCTGCGGCGGGCGAATGTCACCAAGGGTGCGATGTACTTCCACTTCCCGTCGAAGGAGTCGCTGGCCCAGGCGATCATGGATGAGCAGACCGGTCTGGTCAGGGTGGAGCACCGGCTCTCGCCCTTGCAGTCGATCATCGACATCACGCACCAGTTCGCCCATGTGCTGCGCCACGACGCTCTTGCCAGGGCGGGGACGCGGCTGTCCATAGAAGGTGTCTTCTTCAACGGCACGCACCCGTGGGGTGACTGGTTCGATCTCACCGCCCGGCTGCTGAGCGAGGGGCAGACGCAGGGTGAGGTGCTCCCCCAGGTCGTGCCCAGGGAGACTGCGGAGTTCGTCGTCGCCACGTTCACCGGCGTCCAGTTGGTGTCGGAGGCCATCAACCGGCGAGCGGATCTGCGTGGGCGGGTTGCGGTGATGTGGCGTCACATTCTGCCGTCCGTTGCCCATCCGGCCGCGATCTCGCGCCTGCGCCCGGAGGGCGCCACCGATCCGGCGGCTTCGACGGCGCGGGCCGAGGACCGGGCCGAGGCCGACATCCAGGTCGGGGCCGTCACCGGCTGACCAGGGCGCTCGGCCGTCCGCAGCGGCGCCCGGCAGCCCGAGCGCCGGCCAGGTGGTGTCGGTCGCGGTACCGAGAAATCGCATGGTCGCCGTCTGGCGGACCCGCGAAGCCGATCCCCGGCGACTTACCGGGCATCGGCGCATCGGATGCGTGGCGGGGCGGCGACGAGGTGCGGTTCGGCGGTGGCGCTCCGGCGCCCACGGCCCAGTCCGCCGCCCGTGACCCCTCGGTATCGGAACGGGACGTGATGGGGAACGGCGTGCGCGACCTTTGGGTTGTCGGTCGGGCCGAACGCGGCGGAGCGCCGACCCACACTTCCCGACCGTGAGGCGTACCCGTGATACCACAGAATTTCGCCACCACAGGCTTTGAAGACTGGCACGACATTCAGGTGACGAATGTTCCATTTCAGGAGACATTCCGTGCCGCTGAGGAAGTGGGCATGGCACCCGGCGAGGCATCGGATTCTGCCGTGACCACACCCGCTGTATTCGACAGCCCCACTGGCGGTGCTTCCGCTGTGGAATGGGAAGATCTTGCCGGCGGCCGCTTGTACTCCTCGTACGACTGGCTGCGCTTCTGCGCCACCGACATCGGGGGCACCACGATGACGGGTGCGGTACACACTGAGGACGGTGCTGTGCCGGTGACCGCCATCGTGGATGAGCCCAACTCCTTCTACCAGTGGCACACACAACTCGCGGCGAAAGGACTGCCGGCCCCTTCACCGGCCGGTCTGCTCGTCGGCCAGCGCCGTGGTTACCAGACACATCTGCTGACCCGGGTCGGGGTCAGTTCGGAAAAGGCAGCAGCCGGATTGCTGCACGGTGTGCGTGAAACGGCTGCGTCACTCTCCGAGAACCCGCTGCTTCCCGGCATCGGGGCCGGCCCCGTACCTGCTGTGGCCAGTTTCCTGACCACAGGTGATGCACTTGCCCTGCGTGCGGCAGGGGTTCGTACGACGCCGGTCCTCCTCACCACCGACGCCTGGGTGTCAGTGCCGGAGGGCGGGTGGGCGGAGTGGCTGCGCAGTCTGCCGTCGAAGGGACGGCGGGACTCCGTCAAGCAGGAGGTCAAGGCCTTCGAAGCGGCGGGTTACACACTCACGCAGGCTCCGTTGTCGGAGTGCTACGCGCAGGCAGCCGGCTTGCTCGCCGACACCCAGAAGCGGTACGGGCATCCGTTCGATCTCGCAGTGCTCACCGAGTCTTTCCGGCTGCAGAGCGTGGCCATGGGGGAAAAGGCGCAGGTCCTTTTCGCAGCCCGGCCCGGTGAGCGGCCGGTCGGCTTCTCTCTTTTCTATGTGCACGGTGACACGCTTTCCGTGCGAGCAGTCGGATTCGACTACGAGCGGCTTGTGCGGGGCGCCGCCGAGTACTTCAACCTCGTCTACTACGCATCGGTGCGCATCGCGGTCGAGAACGGACTGCGATGGATTCACCCGGGAATCGAATCACCCGATGCCAAGGCGCTGCGCGGCGCTCGGCTGAGGCCGCTCTGGCTGCTGGATGTCAGCGAGGAAAGCGTCCTTGCGGGCCATGACGCGGAAATCCGCGCACACAACGCCGAAAAGGTCACGGAACTTGCCGCGATCTCGCCTGCAGTGGCCAAGGCGTTGCAGACCGATCTGTTCGATCCCTTCTGCTGAAGCCTGGGTCTCCTGCCGACTTCGGTGGTTACCCCGTCATTGCCCGCCGTCGTTCCACAACTACGAGAAAGGTGTCCACTCGTGGCCGCTATTGTCCCCTCCGAGGCTTCGGCTCTGCCCCAGGCCTTCCTCTTCATGGGCGACCTGGTCGTGCTGGCCCGCCAGGGCCGTCTTGTCGAAGAGGCTGCTCGGCGTGGCCTGGTTCCGCTTGCGGTCGTGTCCGAGGGCACGGACATGGCTCGGCTGGAGGCGGCGCGAGAAGACGCCGACCATCCGCTGAGCGCACTGGTCGAGGTCGTTCAGGTCAAGGACGCCGGCATCGTCTCGGTGCTTCCGGCTGTACAGCCTCTCCTGCGCCGCTACTCGGTGCGCGGCGTCATCTCCGTGGGAGAGGTCTTCGTCGAACCGGCCGGTGTGCTCGCGGACTGCCTCGGCCTGCCCGGTGCCGGATCCGCAGCCTCTGTGATCTGCCGCAACAAGCTGCTGCAGCGCACGGCCGTGCCCGAGTACGCACCGCGCTGGCAGGTCGTACCGACCGACGAGCGTGCCTCCTTCGCGCTGTCAGCCGACGCCTTCCCGGCCGTGGTCAAGCCCGCCGGCCGCTTCTACAGCTCCGGGGTGCGCGAGGTCCACAACCAGGCTGAACTCGCTGATGCGCTCGGGCAGTTCGGCGTCGACGAGATCTCCCTGGTGGAAAGCCGGGTGGTGGGCCGGGAGTTTTCCGTCGAGGCTCTGGTGCAAGACGGCGGGGTGCTGTGGTCCGGCGTCACCGGCAAGGAGACCAACGAGCACGAAGGCCCCTATTTCACCGAGCTGAGCCACACCAGTCCGGCGTCGATCAGCGAGGACGAGCGAGTCGCTCTGACCGCTGCCAACAGGCAAGTCCTGCGACGGGTCGGAGTACGCGACGCCATCACTCATGCCGAGTACAGGCTCACCCCGGACGGTGACGTCGTGCTCATGGAGGTCGCGGTCCGCCTTCCGGGCGACGCCATCACCTTCCTGTGGGAGCTGGCCACCGGCGAGCCGGTGGAGAACGTGATGCTCGACCTGGCCCTGGGCATTCCGACGTCCTACCCGGTTCCGCGCCGTCGAGCCCGGCAGCACTTCCTCGACCATCCGCACGGCCGACTGCGCGATGTCTCCGCCGACGGCGTGCCGGTCGACTGGCCGAGCCGGGACGACGCGTGGCCGTTCTTCGTGCCCGCTCCCGCGGCCGACGCGGGCAGCGCACGCGGAGTCCTGGTCGGCCGGCTGCCCGGCGATGTGCTCGGGCCGCAGCTGGACTCCGGCCACCGGTCGGCGTCCGTGATCGTCGACGCCCCGCTGGACGAGGACATCGATCTCGTCACGAAGCGGGCCGTCGCCTTGGTGTCGTTCGACGTCGAGCCCGTCTGACCGGTCCGACGACGTGTGCGACACCACAGCTCATCCGAGAGAAACCGAGAAATCCGAGAGGAATCGACATGACCACTGCCATTGCCACGCCGCAGTGCCTGGTGTGTGACAGCGAGTTCGACATCGACCCGGGCTGGGAGCGGGGCGAGATCGTCGAGTGCGGTGCGTGCGGCCAGGAACACGAGCTGGTCGAGAAGACCGACGTGCTGCTCCGCGTCGAGCTGGCCCCCGAGGTCGAGGAGGACTGGGGCGAGTGACTTCTCCCGAGGCGGACGTTCTGCTGTCCGTCACCATGCTGCGGCCCGACGAGAAGCTGCTCCTGACGGCTCTGCGCGCCGCGCAGGTGCCGGTCCGTACGGTGCTGCTGGGTGACATGGCACAGGTTCTGGCGGGGCACACGGCCCCGCCGGGCCTGGCCCTGATCCGCAATCTGTCCCACCGTGAGGCCATCGGAGTGGCCCGACGCCTCCAGCTCGCCGGCGTTCCCACACTGAACCGCGCGGACACCATCGAGATATGCAATGACAAGGGCCTGCAGGCCCTGCTCTTCGCCCGGCACGCCATACCCCATCCCGTCTCGTTGCACGCCTACGGCTACGAACAGGTGCGGGAGGCGGTGACCGAGCTGGGGTTTCCCGCCGTCCTCAAACCCGTCAGCGGGTCCTGGGGCCGGGGTGTCACCAGACTGTCCGACGAGGGGTCCGTGGAGGCATGGATCGGAGGCCGTGAATCGGCCGACGCCGCCGGCAAGTTGTTCCCCGTCCTCGTGCAGGAACACATTGACAAGCCCGGTCATGACCTGCGTGTCGTCGTCGTGGGCCGGACACCGGTGGTGGCCATCCAGCGCGTGTCGGACGACTGGCGCACCAACACGCATCTCGGCGCCACGGTCAACCGGGTGGAGATCAGCGACCGGATGGCTCATCTGTGTGCACAGGTCGTGGACGCCTTGGGCGAGGGCTTCTACGGCATCGACCTGGTGGAGGACCGGACGACGGGCCGCCTGCTGGTGCTGGAGGTGAACGCCAACCCGGAGTTCGCCCGTTCCTCGGCGCAGCACGGCGTGAACATCGCCGACCATCTGGCCGCCTACGTCGCCGAAAAGTACAGCAGTCCCACCGTCCCTCTGGCCGCGTGACAGGCGCGGAAAACCGGCGAGGAGCCATGGAACTATTCGACACAGCCACCGTGCTGACCCGGGTCATGACCACTGGTGTGGTCATGAGCATCGAAAGGAGCGACCGGGAACTTCCAGGCCTGGAAAGGCTGCTGAAGAGCCAGTCGGGCCGTGCCCACGCCGTGCTGGTCAACAGCCGCAGCGCCGCGGTGCACGCTGCACTGGCGGGTCAGGGGATCGGTCACGGCGACGAGGTCCAGTTGTCCGATCCGAGTGCCAAGGACCGAGCGTTCCTCGCCTGGCTCGGCATCACCGTACGGGACGGGGCACCAGCCGGCACCGCTCCCGTCTACGAGGCCGTCTCCCTCACTCCCGGCAACGCCGACCGGGTGGCCCAGCTGACGCGCGCGTCCACGGCCGGCGCGCTGGTCGTGGATCTCACGGACCTCGGCTTCGGCCCCGCCGCCGCGGTGCTCACCGACGACGAGCAGGTGTGGGCCCGGGCCGAGCGGCTGAAGATCTTCGGCGCATACGACCTGCGCACCATGTGGACGCAGCAGGAGGACGCGGCGGATCTCGTCCCCGGTGTCCAGTTCAACTACCGCCTCAGCCCCCTTGTCGCGGCCTGCGTTCGCATGGCCGTCAACCAGGCGGTCCGGACCACCACAGTCACCGGAGTCGCTCAGTGATCACCGATTTCCCGAACCGTCCCCTGCCGTTGCCCGACCCGGCCGATGTCGACGCCGAACTCGCGGCACTCGGCGGCGGCCAGATGATCCCGAAGGATCTTCGCAGGTCCGTCTTCCCGGTCATCACGAAGGAAGACATCTTCAACATGCTGCTGGCTCAGCGGGTCGAGCCGCAGCAGGTGGTCGCCGACTTCGCGGAGTCCTACCGGCGCTACGTCGGCGCCGCCCACGCCCTGCCCACCGCAAGCGGCACCTCCAGCCTGCACCTGGCGCTGGTCGGCGCCGGAGTGCAGCCGGGTGACGAGGTCATCGTCCCGGCCTTCACCTTCATCGCCACCGCGCAAGCCGTCGTCGCAGCGCACGCGATACCCGTCTTCGTGGACATCGACCCACGCACGTACTGCATGGATCCGCAGGCGGCTGCCGCCGCGGTCAACGGGCGTACCAAGGCGATCATGCCGGTGCACGTGCACGGTCTGCCGGCGGACGTACCGGCCCTGCGTGCCCTGGCGGACAGGCACGGCATCGCCCTGGTGGAAGACGCCTCGCACGCGCACTCGGCGACCATCGGCGGCCAGGTGGCAGGCTCGTTCGGTGACGCCGCGGGCCAGAGCCTGATGGCCGACAAGAACTTCCCGCTCGGCGGCGAGGGGGGCATCGCCTTCTTCAAGGAGGCGGAGTCCTACGAGCGCGCAGCCGACTACGTGCGGCGTCACGGTATCGATTACGAGATGTCCTGGGTGGCGGCGGCCTTCGGCGCGAGCCAGCTCAAGCGCCTGCCGTACTACGACGAGATCCGGGCCCGCAACGCGGCACTGCTCGCCGAGGCTCTGGACGGTACGGGCTTGTTCCTGGCCCCCTACGTTCCCGAGGGCCACGTGCACGCGTACAACATGTACCGCGTCTCGCTGCACCCCGAACAGATCGGTCTCGACGACCTGCCGGTGTGGGCGGTGAAGGAGGCAGTGCACGAACTGCTGGTCGCCGAGGGCGTGCCCGCCCGCGAGTGGCAGAACACCCCGATCCCGTGCCATCTGCCCTTCCGGCACCGGACCGGTTTCGGCAACGGCTATCCCTTCACGCTCAACCCGGGCGCGGTGCGCGACCACCGGCCCGAGGACTTCCCGGTGACCCTGGCGATGCTGGAGAGCACCTTGGTCCTCTGCCGTGAGCTGCGCTCTCCGGTGGAGTACGAGCGGGCGCTGCGGTACGCCGACGCGTTCCGCAAGGTGGCACGCCGCCCCGACGCCATCCGCAAGCTGGTCTCGGAGGGCGACTACCGCCGTCCGCAGGAGAAGGCGGCCCGCCTTGGCTGACAACAAGATCACAGTCGCCGTCATCGGTGCCAGCGGTTACACGGGCGGCGAGGTGATCCGGCTGCTGCTGGACCACCCCGGTGTCGAACTGGCCTTCCTGTCGGCCGAGCGCAACGCCGGCGTAGCGGTGGGCGCCGTCCATCCCTGGCTGCGCAACCATCCCGCGGTCGCGCAGCTGAAGTTCCGGCCGCTGGACGAACTGGAGGACGTCGACATCGCGTTCGGCTGCCTGCCCACCGGCGCCCTGCCGGCCCGGCTGCCGATCATCGCCGAGCGGGCCAAGCGGGTGCTGAACCTCGCGGGAGACTTCAGGCTGCGTGACCCGCAGGAGATCGAGCGGCACTACCCGAAAACCGCACAGCACCCCCCGCTCGAGGACTTCGCCTACTTCGTGCCGGAGCTGTCCGGCGGCGTGCCGGAGAGCCGGTTCATCAACCTGCCCGGATGCATGGCGGTGGCCACGCTCTATGGCCTGTACCCGCTGTTCGCCGAGAACCTGGCGGTCGACCGGGTGATCGTGGACGCCAAGACGGGCTCGACCGGTGGCGGGCGAGGAGGCAGCGAACCGCCGGCCGAGCGGTCCGGCAACTTCCGGGTGCACAAGCTGCACGGCCACCGGCACACCCCCGAGATCCACCAGGCCCTGGCGGACTTCACAGGCGCCTCGATGGACCTGCAGTTCTCCACGCACAGTCTGGATGTACCGCGCGGCATCCTGGTCACCGGCTACGCCCGGCTGCGCGACGGTGTGCGACCGCTGGACGTCAAGCGCGCCTACGCCAAGGCGTACGTCAACAGGCCGTTCGTGCGCGTACGCCCGGCGCCCAAGGCCCCGCAGGACTTTCCGATGCTCAAAGCGGTCGTCGGCTCCAACGTCGCGGAGGTCGCCATCTCGGTCCGGGACGGTGAGTGCGTCAGTGTCGCCGCGCTGGACAACCTCATCAAGGGTGCTGCCGGCCAGGCCATTCAGACCATGAACCTGATCAGCGGCTTCGACGAAGCCGCGGGGCTGCCGCGCACGGCGGTGTCGCCGTGAAGCCGCTGTACGTGGTCAAAGTGGGCAGCGCCACCCTCGACCGAGGCGACATCCACCAGGAGGTGGCGGCGCTGGTCGCCCGTGGCGCCCGGGTGTTGCTGGTGGCCGGCGGCGCCGTCGGCATCGAGCGGCACTATCGCTCGATCGGCCGTCCCATGCCGCAGCTGCGGCTGCCGGGCGGCGACCTGGTGCGCTACTGTCCGCCGGCCGAAATGCCGCACCTGATCGACGCCTACGAGCGCGTCACCCTGCCCACCGTCGTCGCCGGTCTGGAGGCGCTGGGACTCGGCGTCTTCGCCTGCGTCGCCGCACGCGGCGGACTCGTCACCGGACGGGCCAACCGCCCGTTGAAGGCCGTCACCGACGAGGGCAGGGCCGTCGTGGTCCGCGACCACCGTGCCGGGACACCGGACGGGGTCGACACCGGACGGCTCAACGCACTGCTCGATGCCTACGACGTGGTGTGCCTGTCGCCCCCCGTGGGAGACCGGGACGGTGGCGCACCGCTCAACGTCGATGCCGACGTGCTGGCGGCAGCACTCGCCAACGCGCTGCACGCCGATCACCTGCGGCTGGTCACCGGTACGGCCGGCCTCCTCACCGACCCGTCCGACCCGGCCTCGACCCTGCTCCACGCCCACCCGGGCGAAGCCGGGCGCTTCGCTGGGGGGCGCATGCGGCAGAAGGTGCGGGCTGCCGAACTCGCTCTCGACGGCACCGCCGACGTCGCCATCACCGGTCCGCACACCCTGGCCGATCCGTCCGGCTGGACCCGGTTCTGGCGGACACCGGAACCGGCACCCGATCTGAGACTGATCAGCCACGCGGTCGGCATCCCCTCGGTCTCGGGCGACGAACGGGAACTGGCGGAGTACCTGCGCCAGTGGTGCACGGAGCGCGGCATCGAGGCGAGTGTGGACGAGGCCGGGAACCTCGTCGCCACCCGCGGCTCCGGCACGCGGCGGTTGCTGCTGCTCGGCCACCTGGACACCGTGCCGCACGGATGGCCCGTCGAGTGGCGGGACAACGAACTGTGGGGACGCGGCAGCGTGGACGCCAAGGGCAGCCTGGTCAACTTCCTGGAGGTGCTGGCCGCCGCCGACATCCCGGCCGACGGGCAACTGCGGGTGGTCGGTGCGGTCGAGGAGGAGATCTCCTCCTCGAAGGGTGCCTACCACGTCCGCGACCACTACCCTGCCGACGCCGTCGTGATCGGCGAGCCCAGCGGCTCCGGGACCCTCACCCTGGGGTACTACGGCCTGTTCAAGCTGCGCGTCACCGTGGCCGTGGCCAGCGGTCACTCGGCGGGCATGGAAGCGGTCTCGGCGCCCGACGCGTTGCTGCGGGTCCTCGCGGACCTGCGCGCCACGGTCTGCGCCCAGGCACCGGAGGCACTCAGCGCCGTCATCGACATCGCCTGCCGCACCGGGCGAGAGCGGCACGAGGCCGTGGGTGTGCTGAACTTCCGGGTCCCGCCGGGCGCGGCCCTGGAGCATCTGCGCAAACTCGTGGGCGACCATGCCTCGGACGACGTGCGCATCGAGGTGCTGCGGGCCACTCCCGGCGTGGCCATGGGGCGTACGAGCGCACTGTCGAAGGTCTTCGCCCGTGCCTTCGGCGCGGCGGGCATCCGTCCGCGCCACGTGCTCAAGAAGGGCACGTCCGACATGAACACCCTGGCGACCACCTGGAGTGACGTCCCCATGGTGGCGTACGGGCCCGGCGACTCGGCGCTCGACCACACCGACGTCGAACATCTCACTGCGGAGGACTACCGGACCGCACGGACGGTGCTGAGTGATGCCGTCGCCCGGTGGTTCGCCCTCCCGGAAGGCAGTCAGCGATGATCACGGCCGAGCGCCCGACGGAGTCGGAGTTGTCCCACCGGGCCTACCGTGCACGGCAGTTGGTGGTCGACATGGCGGCCGGGCCCCGCGGCTGCCACCTGGGCGGCAGCCTGTCCGTGCTCGACATCCTCATCGCCGCCCTGGACCGCGCCGCGCGCGGCGACGGCACGGAGGTCGTACTCAGCAAAGGGCATGCGGCAGCTGGTCTGTATGCCGCGCTGCACGTCAGCGGTGTGCTGCCGGAGAATCCCGCGCCGTTGTACGGACAAGCGGGCCAGCCGTACACCGGCCACCCCGGTCCCAAGGTGCCGGGAGTCCGCTTCCCCACCGGCAGTCTGGGCCACGGCGTGCCGTACGCGGCCGGCTGGGCCATGGCCCGCAAGCTCGCCGGCCGCGGCGGGCTCGGCATCGCCGTCGCGGGCGACGGCGAGCTGCAAGAGGGGCTGGTCTGGGAGACCTGCCAGGTCGCCGCAGCCCGGCAACTCGGCAACTTCGTACTCGTTGTGGACCGAAACGGCGGTCAGAACGACGGCATGGTCGCCGACATTTCCCCAATGCCCCGGCTGGCCGAGCGCTTCGAGAGCTTCGGCTTCGACGTCGTCGAGACGGACGGCCATGACGTCGCCGGGCTTGCGGCGCTCTTCGCCGCGGACCGGACGGGCTCGCCGCAGCCACTCGCGGTGATCGCCGACACCGTCAAGGGCAAGGGCCTGCCCCCGGTCGAGGGCCGGGCCAACTCGCACTACGTCACCATCGACGCCACGCGCGCCGCCAAGTGGAAGCGGATGATCCGATGACCCTGTCCGGACGCGATGCCTACCGAGCGGAGCTGACCGCGCTTGCCGCCGAGGATCCGCGCATCGTCTGTCTCGAAGCCGACCTCGGAGGAAAGGGCCACCCCTTCCAGGAAGCGTTCCCCGAGCGGTTCTTCAACCTCGGTATTGCCGAAGGCGCCATGGTGGACATGGCCGCGGGTCTGGCCGCGGCGGGGCTGAAGCCGTTCGTCTCCACCTTCGCGCCGTTCGCGGCGCTGCGCGCGGCGGAGAGCCTGAAACTCGCCCTGGGGTACCTGGCGGCAGGGGTTGTCGTCGTGGCCCCCTACGCCGGGGTGTCCGGCGCCTGGTTCGGCACCACTCATCACTGTCTTGAGGATCTGGCCGTCCTGCGCAGCATTCCCGGGGTGACGATCGCCGCGCCGTACGGCGAGGAGGACATGCGTACGGTCGTACGCGCCGCCGCCGAGTCCGGGCGGCCGCACTACATCAGGACGGGCAGGAACGCCGCCTATCGGAGTCTGCCCCGGACGACGGACGCCCTGCCCCTGGTGAACTGGGCCAGGTACAGCGATCCCGACGCTCCGTGCCTCGTCTCGGTCGGCGAGGAGGGGGCCCGTCTGGCGCTTGCCGTGTCCGAGCACCGTCCCGAACTCGCCCACGCCCATCTCACCTATCTGGACCGCGAGCACCTGGCGCTCGCGGCGCAGGAACTGGGCGACCGGCACCGCGCCTTCCTGGTCGTCGAGGAGCACCGGCAGGAAGGCGGAGTGGCCGAAGCGCTGGCCCTGCTGATGCCCCGGGGCGAGGTCCACGGCGCCAACGCCGGTGCGCACTGGCCCGCGGAGGGCGGCGACCACCAGCAGGTGCTGGCCCGAATCGGGCTCGACCTGGCCGATGTGCTGGCGGCGGTCGACGGCAGGCTGCCGGCACTCGCCGGACGGCTCGTCGTGCACTAGCGAGTCCTCACGAGAACCCGGCCGGGCGGCGGTTTCACCCGCCCCGCATCGAACGACGCCCCACCTTCAACGTCCCGTACACAGGAGTCTTTCGTGTCCTCCCAGCTTGTCATCGACCACGACGGCCAGACCCCCGTCCCGGCCCCCGAGGTGCCGGGCGCCCGGCGGGGCGGCCGGCTCACCCTGCTCGCCGATGCACCCCCCGAGCACATGGATCCCGGGCAGATGTACATCGGGACCACCCTCGGTGTGGCCACCGGGCTGTTCCACCGGACCCTGACCGGCTACCTCGAAAGTCATGACGGCAGCCCCCGCGCGCTGGTGGGCGACCTCGCCACGGACACCGGCCGCACGGTCGACGGCGGCACCACCTGGACCTACACCCTGCGCGAGGGGCTGAAGTTCGAGGACGGCACCGCCATCACCTCCTACGACGTCGCGCACGCGATCGCGCGTTCCTTCGGCCCCGACGGCGTGTACGGGCCCCAGTTCATCCAGCAGGCGCTCGACCCCGGCCGCAGCTACCGGGGGCTGCAGGACGGTGAGACGCCCCCTGGGCTGAGTACGCCTGACGCACGCACCCTGGTCTTCACTCTCGCCGAGCCGGATCCCCGCTTCCCCTTCCTCGCCACCACCACGACGACCACCCCCGTCCCCCGGGACCGCGACACCGGCGCCGGCTATGAGACATCCTGGCTGTCCACCGGACCGTACCGGGTAAGGGAGTTCGTGCCCGGTGCCCACTACCTGCTGGAGCGCAACCCCCACTGGGACCCGGGCACCGACCCGATCCGGCACCAGTACCCGGACGAGGTCTACTGGGAGTTCGGCGTCGCCCGCGACCGGCAGACCGAGCGTCTGCTGTCACCCCTCGGCGCTGACCGCAGCGCGGTGGCCACGTTCGACGTCGCAGAGGACAAGGTCGCGGCCGTCCAGGCCGACCCGGAGCTGCTCGGCCGAGTGGTCGCGGGGCCCTCCGCCTACCTCCAGTACGTGTACATCAACACCCGGCGGGTGACCGACGTCGACATCCGCAGAGCCCTCAACCACGCGTTCGACCGGGAGGCCTGCGTCACACTGGCCGGCGGCGAGGCCGGGGCCCAGCCGGCCACCACCATCCTCGCCCCGATGGTCCCCGGACACCGCTCCTTCGACGCCTACCCGGCGGGCGGACAGGGTGATCCGTTGAAGGCCAAGGAACTGCTGGCCGACAAGGAACTGCGGCCGCTGGTCTTCGCCTACCCCGACACCGCACCCAACGCGCCCGTGGCGCCGGCCGTCAAGCGGGCGCTGGAGGCCGCCGGATTCGAGATCGAGCTACGCCCGGTCGACAAGGCGAGCTTCTACAGCGTGATGGGGGACGCCGACAACGACTGCGACCTCATCTACGGCGTGTGGGGCCCCGACTTCCCCGATGCCTCCGGCGTCTTCGACGTCCTCTTCCGCGGCGACCGGCTGACCGACAGCGGCAACATGAACCTGTCGTACTTCGACGACCCGGCCGTGACCGAGGAGATCCAGCGGCTCGGCCGCATGCCCGACCGCGCGGCGGCAGCAGAGGGCTACGCCGCTCTCGACGAGCGGCTCATGGCCGAGCATGCGCCGGTCATCCCCGTCTACTACAAGCGGCAGTTCACGCTGTTCGGCCCTGACGCACACGGCCTGTTCCTCAGTGCGCAGTACTTCGTGCCCAACCTGACCCGCGCCCACGTCGCGGTCTGACCGCTGCGAGAGGAGACCCCATGACCACCCCGCCACGACTGCGCGCCGCCGCGGAACGGAACTTCGGCGGCCTGCCCCGGTCCTTCTGGATCCTGTTCGCGGGCATGATCGCCAACAGGGTCGGGACGATGGTCGTCCCGTTCCTGGTCTTCTTCCTGGGCTCGCGCGGCATCTCCACCGCGCAGACGGGCACCATCGTCGTTTCCCTCGGCCTCGGAGGCATGTTCGGTCCCGTGCTGGGCGGTCTGCTCGCGGACCGCATCGGACGGCGCCAGGCGGTGCTCATCGGCCTGGTCGCCACACCGGCCGGGCTCGGGGCGCTGTACGCGGCTCCCGGTGCGGGCACCCTGGCGGTCGCCGCCGCCTTGCTGGGGCTCATGTCGAGCATCTACCGCCCCGCCGCTTCCGCCCTGGTCGGCGATGTCGTCGACACAGAACACCGGGGCAAGGCGTTCAGCCTGCTGCACTGGGGATTCAACATCGGCACCGCGGTGGCCAGCGCCGGCGCCGGGTATCTGGCAGGGCGCGGCTTCTGGCTGCTCTTCCTGCTCGACGGCCTGACCTGCCTGGCCTACGCGGTCATCGTGGTGCGCGGCATCCCGAAGGACCTGCCGCGTCCCGCGGCGCCCAAGGACAAGGGCGGTGCGGGCTACGGCGTCGTCCTGCGCGACCGGCTCATGCTGGCTCACATGGGGCTGAGCGCCCTCGGCATCACGATCTACACGATGACCGAGTTCGCCATCCCGCTGGCGATCCGCGACGACGGCCTGTCACCCGCGGTCTACGGGCTCGTGGGAGTCGCCAACGCCGTGATCGTCATCGCCTGCCAACCGCTGATCTACGGGCGGCTCGCCCGTCTGCCCCGCATCAAGGTGCTGGCGTTGTCGTGGGCGCTCATCGGCGTGGGAGTCGCCACGACCGGACTCGCCCACCGGCCCTGGCAGTACGTCCTGACCGTGATCGTCTGGTCGATCGGTGAAGTGGTCAACGGCGTGGTGGCCGGCGCGATCGTGACCGACCTCGCCCCGGAGGAGGCCCGCGGCCGCTACCAGGGCGCCCTCGCATGGGTCTGGCAGTTCGCGCGCCTCGTCGCCCCTGCGTCGGCCACCGCGCTGTTCAGCACGGTCGGGCCCACGGCGCTGTGGTCCTCCTGCGCCGTGCTCGGCCTGTTCACCGCCGGGGCCACCCTCTCTCTGGCAGGCCCCGTCGCCCGACGTGTCAGTGCATCCCCCGTTGAGAACAAGACCCTGGAGACCGCGTGAACACCCAGCGCCCCACCGACCCGTCCGCCGCGTACAACCAGCGGGAAGACCTGCGCCACCTCGTCGGGGAGATCGACCGACACCCTTCGTTGCGCAACTGGACCGGGTCGTATCTTCCGCGACCGCTGTTCGTCGAGCACCGCCAGATCCTGGAGTTCAGCGACGACGTCCAGTGCCTCTTCGAACTGATCACATCGCTGCCGCAGCGGATGTTCGACGGCGATCTGGACGCCTACGTCAGCGCCCTCGGCATCGACGAAGGCCGCTCGCGGCTGATCCGTTCGCTCGGCGGTATCAAGCCGCCCTGCTACGGACGTGCCGACATGTACCACGACGGCACCTCTTTCAAGCTCCTGGAGATGGGCATCGCCAGTGAGGTCGGCGGTGCGGACCGAGCCGGTGAGATCCCGAGCGCGCTGATGGAGAACGACGCCTTCGCCGGCTTCGCGACCGAGCACGGCCTCGGCTACACCCACACGGGACGTGAGGTCGCCGAGACCCTGCGCGCCGCGGGTTCGGGCATCGCGGCGGACCCGGTCGTGGCGCTGCTGGAGGGACCTGGTGGTCTGGCGAACTACGCAAGCCACTGGAACACCTTCCGCGACGTGATGCGTGGCTTCGGCCTCGACTTCCACGTCGCGGAGATCGGCGATGTCGCGGAGCGCGGCGGCAAGCTCTACCTCGGTGAGACCGGAATCGACGTCGTCCTGCGCTGCTTCACGGTCGAGGAGATCATCGGCGACGAACAGGGTTTCTCCCTGGTGGAGCCGGTGCTGCGGGCGCACCGGGAGGGAGGCACAGTGCTCTTCACCCCGCTGGAGAGCAACCTGTTCGCGAACAAGGGCGCGCTCGCGCTGCTGTCCGATCCGCACCGGCGTTCTCTGTTCACCGCCGACGAGCTGGACGTCGTGGACCGTGTGCTGCCCTGGACCCGCTCCCTCAAGGGGGCCTCCAGCCTGGCGGATGACGAACTGGTCGGGCACGCCCGGGAACACCGCGACCAGCTGATCCTCAAGCCCAACGGCTACTACGGCGGCGTCGGCGTCATCGCCGGCTGGTCCGTCGACGACGACACCTGGTGGCGGGCCCTGAAGGACGGGGTGGCCGACGGCTGTGTCATCCAGCAGCGTGTCGTCCCGCGTTCCGAGCCCGTCGTCGATCCGGAGACGGGCGTTCAGGAGCCCTGGCAGGCGGCCTGGGGCCTGTTCTACACGCCGCGCGGTTACGCGGGGGCCTACGCGCGGGCCGTACCGGCCTTCGAGAGCCCCGTGATCGGCGTCACCGCCTACAAGAACACCAGGACGGCCGGCGTCTTCCACTACGGAGAGGACTGATCACCTCGTGGCAGGCAACCTGACGCACGAGGAAGCACGCCGCCGTGCCGAACTGCTGCGCGTGGACTCCTACCGGGTCGGTCTGGACCTGACCCGGGGCCCGGACACGTTCGAGTCGACCACCACCGTGCGTTTCACGTGTGCTGAGCCGGGCGCTGCCACGTTCCTCGAACTGGCCGACGCCGAGGTGCTCGGCGTCGTCCTCAACGGGGAGCGGCTGGACCCTCGCTACGAGGGAGGCCGAATCACGCTGTCCAACCTGCGGGCGGACAACGAGGTACGCGTCGTGGCGGCCTGCCGCTACACGCACAGCGGGGAAGGGCTGCATCGATTCGTCGACCCGGAGGACGGCCAGGCCTACCTCTACAGCCAGTTCGCGACAGCCGATGCGCACCGGGTGTTCGCCTGCTTCGATCAGCCCGATCTCAAGGCGCGCTTCGAACTGACCGTGGTGGCACCCGACGGCTGGGAGGTGGCGTCCGCCACGGTGCCGGAGCGCGTCCGCGGGGCGGAGGCGTCCGGCTCCACCTGGCGCTTCCCCGCGTCCGCGCCGTTGCCCACCTATGCGCTGGCCGTCGTGGCCGGTCCCTATCACGTCGTCACGGACCGGTATGTGGGGCCGGAGGGAACGGAGATCCCGCTCCGTCTGCTGTGCCGGGCCTCGCTGGCCGCAGATCTTGACGCCGACGTTCTGTTCGACATCACCCGTCGTGGCTTCGGCTTCTTCCACGACCTGTTCCGGATGCCCTACCCCTTCGCGAAATACGACCAGGTCTTCGCGCCGGAGTTCAACCTGGGCGCCATGGAGAACGCGGCCTGCGTCACCCTGAACGAGAAGTACGTGTTCGGTTCGGCTCCGACCGGCCTGTTGCGGGAGCGGCGTGCGGAGACGCTGCTGCACGAGATGGCCCACATGTGGTTCGGTGACCTCGTCACCATGCGGTGGTGGGACGACCTGTGGCTCAACGAGTCCTTCGCCACCTATACCGGAGTGCTGGCGCAGAGCGAGGTCACCGAGTGGACGGGCGCGTGGACGACGTTCGCCAACCTGCGCAAGACGGAGGCCTACCGGCAGGACCAGCTGCCGTCCACGCACCCGATCGCCGCTGAGATCCCGGACGTTGCCGCGACGGAGGTCAACTTCGACGGCATCACCTACCTCAAAGGCGCCTCCGTCATCAAGCAGTTGGTGTCCTACGTCGGCCGTGACCACTTCGAAGAGGCGATACGACGGTATGTGCGGCGGCACGCCTGGAACAACACCCGGCTCGGGGATCTGCTCGCGATGCTGGAGGAGACGTCCGGGCGGGATCTCGCCACCTGGTCGAAGGAGTGGCTGGAGACCGCGGGAGTCAACACGCTCAGGCTGGAGTACGACTGCGGTCGGGACGGGCGGCTGAGCAGGTGCACGGTTGTCCAGCAGGCACCGGACCGCAATCCGGTGCTCCGCGCGCAACGGGTGGCCGTGGGTCTCTACGAGCATGCCCCCGAAGGGCTGGTGCGCCGCAGGCGTATCGAGCTGGACATCGCCGGCGAACGCACGGAAGTGGCCGAACTCGTGGGCGACGAGCCCCCGGCCCTGATGCTGCTGAACGACGACGATCTGGCCTACGCGAAGGTGAGACTCGACGACCGGTCGCTGCGCACCGTGCTGGGGCGTCAGGGTGGGGGCGGGAGTGTCCGCGGCGTCTCGGAGATCCGCAATCCACTGGCCGCGGTACAGGTGTGGTCGATCCTGTGGGACATGACACGGGACGGCGAACTGCCCGCGCGCGATTACGTGAAGCTCGTCGCCGACAGCCTTCCGACGGTGACCGACGCGAGCCTCGCCCAGACGCTGGGTGAACGAGCCCGGACAGCGGTGTACGACTACGCCGCACCCGGCTGGCGCGACAGCGGCCTCGGACTCCTCGCGCGGACGGCATACACCCTGCTGCGCGGCGCCGAGCCCGGATCCGAGCTGTACCTCGTCCATCTGAACGCGTTCGTCTCCACTGCCCGTTCCGCCGAGCAGGTGGCCGTGCTGCGCGGCATGCTCGACGGTGAGTCCGCCCTGGACGGGGAGCTGCGGTGGACGCTACTGCGCCGTCTGATCGTCATCGGCGAACTGGGAGCGCCGGACATCGACGCGCAGCAGCAGCGGGACCCGTCGGCCACGGGAGACCGGCACGCGGCGGCGTGCCGCGCGGCGATCCCCACACGGCAGGCCAAGGCCGAGGCCTGGCACAGGCTGCTGACCGGTGAACTGACCGGTGGCCCCTTCCGAGGCACCCTCGAAGGTCTCACCGAGCCCGATCACCGACACCTGCTGACCGACTTCGAGGAGGCGTACTTCGAAGTCGTCGGCCGGGTGTGGAACGAACTGTCAGGTGGCCGGGCCCAGCGCTTCGTGCGTGAGGCGTTTCCCATGGGTTCCCTCAGCGAGCGAACCGTCACCGCGGCCCGGGACCGGATGGCCCGTCCCGGCACTCCGGCGCCACTGCGACGATTGCTGGCGGAAGGGCGCGACGACCTGCAACGGGCTCTCCGGGCCAGACACCGGGATGAGACGGCCCACCCCTGCGACCGGAATGAGGACCACTGATGGAGTCGGCCGAGATTCGCCGCCGCTGGCTGAGCTTCTTCGAGGAGCGCGGTCACACCGTCGTCCCTTCGGCGT